>CAMWLV010000047.1 GCA_947175175.1 uncultured Lachnospiraceae bacterium | reverse complement strand
CACCATAAACGCCTTATTATCGGATTTCTGTTCGTAGGGCTACGATTTCGCTATCCCTTCTTCTCGCCCACACCTCACGGTGTAAACCTTGGGAGTCGCTATAAAGTTCGTTGGTAGCTACGCCTAAGTGGACTTTCACCACAGAACACGGGCATGCCCGTCATACCAAAAGAGGCTATGCTTACATACATAGCCTCCGCGTTTTCCTAACTATTGATAAGCAAAAAGCCTTATCTTTAACAACGTAGGCCTATCATACCACATGGATGCCACCTCATCCCCATTCAGCCGCGCCTCATATGCCATTTTCTTTCCCTGATCTCCCCTCCCTCTAAAGCTAGAACATCAACATTTGGTTTCTCAGGATCTGCTGAAAACGCCGCAACCATGCAGTCTTTTGCAATGAGATAAAATTCATCCTCTGCCACCTTTAAGGCAAGACATACACCGTCTTTTCTTGTTATCATAGGTGCACCCATCATTACCTTAAACCCATACTGTTCCAAAATCATAGTGTCCTGCTTTGGCCGCTCACTGATCACTACCTGCAAATCCTTCGTCCCATATTTTGACGTCAGCAGCCGCATCATGGAACCCAGCGTCCTGTTATACCACGCATACTCCCCTTCATCTTGCTGGGTTACCCGTAATGGGTCCGAAACATCCACGCCAAACAGGCAACTGTTCATCGCCGTAAAGGGCGGTTCCATATCCTCAAAGCCGAACGGCGAAATCCCGAACGCATGGTAATGTCCGACAACATACACAAGGCGCGGCCCTGCATGTCCATGCGTTGCCGTTTCTGGAATGACAAGCGGATTATCCAGCTTTATATATTCATCACAGAAATCCTGTACATAAATGTCTGGTGCCAATACATCAATATGCGGTGCACAGTATTTCCATACCTCCATCATATGCGCGGCCGATTCACCGCTTGAAAACATACCCGCTTCCTGTCCTTTGTCCAGCCATGCGTCGACCATCATTGGCAAATCGTACTCATTTTTCCCTTCTGATGCGACATACTCTATATAGCTGGCAACCGAATATGTAAGAAATATTTCCTCCGCAGCCACTCCAAAAAACTCATCCCAGGTGCCTGACTCCTTTCCGCTTTCAACTATAGCCCGGACATCCTTGTTCATTTCTGCCGTATGATGTCTCATATATTCTGCAAATGCCAGTCCTGCTGATCCATTTCCCTGATATGGCGCATCAACGCTGCAAAAGCTCTGCCGTCCGCTTTTCTTGTTTCCTCGCAGTGGCCTGAAAGAGTCGTATACGGCATACCGTGGAAATTCTGCAGATTTGTCTTTTTCTTCCCTTTTTTAACCTCTGCCCGCCAAAAGCGCTGTGGATTGTATTTTACCCATGCAGGGGCATAATAACACTGTGCATTTTTCCATGCTCCAAACCAGAGAAATCTAATATGCACCTCATATTTCCTTGCCTGTTCTATTGATCCGCCCACTTGCCGGAAATCAAATTGTCCCTCCTCTAGCTCCAGCATTTACAATGTTACCGGCAAAAATAACGTATTTATATTCAAATTCTTTGCTTTCTGCCAAATTGGTTCCATTACTTTTGTCGACGACGAGTTGGAGTTATGAACCTCCCCCGCTAGCATAATAAAAGGTTCAAAATGAATATTGATAACTGACTGTATCTTATCGTCTACTCCTTTTCTCTATATATCTAAAACGCTCCAATTAAACTATTACCAATAACCCTCACTCTTCATGACAACAGACAAAACTCACTTTGCGCAATGATCGCTGCATACAGATAAACCCCATCGAAACAATACGCAAAGTTTCTGATTATTCATTTTCACATTCATCCTGATTAATGACTGCATAAATATGGGGATTATGCGAGCTGTTTCCCACACCAACCCAAATACTCGCCTTTCTCCAATATGTATTCTACCGCATCCTCGTCATATGCTGTCTTTATTCCATACATTATTAATATAGCAGAAGAACTTCCTCAAATCCCGCGATTCAGTTTTCTTCTTCCAGAATCTCCGGATGCTTCCAAGACGTCACATTCTTGCTGCCTGCGGAAAGCGCACCGTCTACCGGAATTGCTGCGCCAGTAATATAGCGCGCCATATCGCTTGCCAAGAAAAGCGCTAAATAAGCACATTCCTCCGGATTACCCATACGTCCAGCAGGACAGTCATTAGCAAAAAACTCCATCGCCTGCTCTGGTGCATCGCCAAAAATACTTGTCTTTGTATACCCCGGACAAATTGCATTTACTGTAATGCCATACTTGGCATAATCTAACGCTGCAACACGCGTCATTCCCACTACCCCGAATTTTGTTGCCGTGTAGAGCGCCTGTCCACGCTGCGGCATAAGCCCTGCAATGGAAGCTACATTGATCAGAAACCCTCCTTTACTGTGTGATCGCAGAATTGCTTCCGCGCCATATTTCATTCCCGCAAAAACGCCTTTACTGTTCAGGTCAAAAATCTTATCATAATCCTCCGTTTCATACTCATGCAGTGGGCTTCCCCCTTGCCCAATTCCGGCATTGCTCACTACGCCGTCCAGGCAGCCATAATGTGCCACTGCACCATCGATCAACGCTTTTACCTGTGAGGCATCGCTGCAGTCGGTTCGGATAAAGATAGCATCTCCGCCCTTACCACAAATTTCATCAGCCACAGCCTGCCCCTGCTCTTTGCTCCTCGCTGCACAGACCACCTTCATGCCGGATGCTCCATACAATTTGGCAATCGCCGCCCCGATGCCCCGGCTTGCCCCAGTCACAACAACAACTTTTCCTTTCACGCTCTGAAAATCCATAATTATAACTCCTTTCTATACTTTTTAACTGTTCCCGAAAGAATCAGTGCCATCCTCAATGACGCCGGCAACTCCATTTGTGACATCCATAATAGAGCCATCTTTCTTTTCAAGTTCAATGCGGCAGCCGATGCCAATTGAAGCAGCCAACAAGGGGACAAATGTCAAAGGTGCGGTGACAGTTCCTATGACACTGGCGGTAATACTTATATTCAGCGGTATACTCATTACTTTTTGGTCACCCTTCCAGACAATGATCTTGGAGATATCTCCCATTTTGACCCTTTCTTTTATTTGCTCAACCGCTTTCTCTGTCTCTGCGTCATGTTCTTCGCCCTGCCCATCTGTATTCTCTGCTATTTCCTTTAGCCAATTGACTTCATCCCTGATCGTCTCCTCAAAAGGCCTGCAGGAAAATCCCAACTCCTGTTTTGCTTTTGTACAGTCAAAATCATTGTTCCGCGTCATATTATAGAGAGCAAAATCAGTCAGTACAGGCTCTTCACCCGTAAACCTGCCCTGCATTTTCAGTAACTTGACTGCAGCAGCAGCAATGCCTTTCGATAAGATTTTGGCGTGAATATCCAAATCCGCAGTCTTATTAATAATTTCATAGAGCTCCTTCATCGTCACAAGTTCATTGCTCATAATATAGCATTCACCGCGGCGTCCTTTGTCACAGCAGGCAATGACTCCCGCTGCCAAATCCCGCACATCCACGCTGTTGAAAGTGCCTTCCAAACCAATCTTCACTTCTCCATTGATATACTGAGAGACGGTCTTTGCCACCGGACCAAAAGCGTAGTCGTTTGGTCCGCAAATGCCGGAGGGATGGACAATGGATGCGTCCAGATCCGGGCACCACCGCACGGCATCCAAAATCAGCTGGCTGGCTTCCGCCTTGGTAACGGAGTAGTAGCCAACAAGTCCGTCCGTAGGCAGGAAATGGTCAACTTCCCTGATTTTCTGGCCATGGGGCAGTTCCGGAATTGCTCCGGTAGAACTGACATAAACCAGCTTCTTCACCTTGTGTTTCAAACACATATCAATAATATTCCGAGTGCCATCCACATTGACGGCATAAACCTTCGGATTTGGGTCTGGATTCATGGTGACAATGCTGGCACTATGTATGACAATGACCTCGCTGCCTTCTGGAACAGTAAACAGTTCCTTCAGGGAATCCATGTCCAGCAGATCTCCATAGACAATCTGCACCTGTTTCGGCACATATGCCACCGCAGGGTCACCTTGCAGCACCAATGCCCGTACCGTTTCCCCAGCATCCACCAGCTGGCGGGAAATATTGCTGCCCAATAATCCGGCAGCGCCTGTTAAAAGATAGATCCTGTCCATTTTTGATATCCTCCTAAATTATTCTTCCAGCTGCTTCGGCACGCTACGCACTCTTCTTCGCCGCAGCCTTCTTCTCGGCGATGCGCTTTTGTATCTCTACCATGTCATCCTTGTCCAGTTTGCATAGCCTCATGGCAAGCAGCGTAATCACCCATCCTATGATAGGAAGTCCGAACATCAACGCTAGTGTCATCCAGAACACGCCGGGCGTCAGCGGATCGCCGGGCTGCGGCATGGTCTGTGTATAGCCGATCAATGCGACACTGGCTGTGGCAATGAGTCCGCCCACGGAAGAGACAGCCTTGTCAATCAGGCTGTAGACTCCGGTTACAACGGCCGGGATATACTTGCCGCCGCGATCCAACTCATAGTCGATGACATCAGCCATAAATCCGGTATTCCCATTCGTGATAAACATCTTCGTACCATTTGTCGCAAGAGTCAGAAGCAGATAGATGAGCATGATCGGGAATACTGTTGCAATTTTCTGTGTATTGCCGCCCAGGTACAAAATGATCAGGAATGCAATCATCACAACTGTCGTCCCGAGGCACAGATAATTGCCTATGACGATTGTCCTCTTATTGCCAAGCTTTCTGGCAAACCCTCCGCTGATAAATGCAAACACAATGGATACAGCCATTGCAGCCGTGGTAATCTTTGTGGCGACGGACATATCGCCAATGATGATTCCGTTCATCATTGTGGTTATGATGGACTGGCTGGCAACCTGCTGTGCAATCTTATCCGAAGCGCCGGACGCAATAAAGCACTGCAGCGGGCGGTTGTGTTTCAGCACATCCAGCATATCCTTGACTTTCATCTTTTCCTTCTTTGCGGTGACGCCCACAAAATTCTCCGGTTTGTCTCTCTCCGTGATGCCGACGCAGACAAGGATGACACCGACCAGCGCAACCGCTAAGGAAAACCAGCAGACAGACGCCAAAAATTCTGCTGTGAAGCCGCCGTATTTCGGCATAAGTCTGGTGTAGGCAATGATATTCATCACCATGGGAATCCCATAGCTGAATACGACCATACACGAACCCACAAAGGGACGCTGCTTCGGGTCATTTGTCAGCAGGGAACCGAGTGTCTGACCTGTCATATTGAAGAGTGTGTAGCCTATGATGTAGATGACATAAAGCACCACGAACATCACGATGCCATGCCCCTTTCCTGCTGCCCAGTTGAACATCAGCAGCGTGGCAAGGCTCATAATCAGATAGCCGCTGACCAGCAGTACGCGGACTTTGCCAAAGCGAGTGTTGACTTTGTCATAAACAAAGGCGAGCATGGGGTCTGTGACTGCATCAAATAAGCGGGTGAAGGTCAGAATCCCTCCGACAGCTACTGTAGCGATGCCAAAGCCAACGCTGGCGCTGTAGCTTGCAAGGCCGATCAGGAAATAGAAGCACATTCCGACCATGTTGCTACAGGCCACACAGATAATCTGCCAAGTTTTCGCAGAATAATATTGCACCCCGTCGTTTCCGTTTTGATTTTGATTCGTTTGAGACATAATAAAGTCCTCCTTTTTGATGTATTTTTGTTTTACGGAACCTCGTTCCTGATGCTGCCCTGTCGGTCTCACTGCGGCTTTTTGATCCCCTGTAGCACGCGGTTGAGCTGCTGAATCTGCTCTGCACTGGTGCCGGCCTGTTTCAGCATACTGAGCAGCGTCATACGCCCCATCATACGGATTAAGGCCGGATTATCCTTAACTGCCTCCGCCACATCACCATGACTGGATGCCCCCTTTGCCATCATCTGGCCGATGATCGCTCCCGCCTTGGGATCGGCCTGGATATCTGCCATTTTATCGTTGACGGAAAAACAGGTAGGGTCGTCATCCCCTTGGTCAAACCAGTTGACCACTGGCGCGCGGCCGGGCATGGTGTAGTTGGGATTTGGTTCCTCCACCTTCTTGATCTGCATAACCGAATGGCAGTCATTTGCCCGTGCTTCAATCGTGTGCTCGCCGGTAATCGGCACACTAAATTTGAACACCACATGTCCAGTCTGGCTTGCCACCTGCTTGCCATCCACATACAGCGTAACCTCTGGCTGATTGGAATAAACTTTAATCTCTGTCACGTCTTCCGTGCGGTCCACATAGCGGCTGCCGCACAGGTGGACAAACGCTTCCGTCTGGTTCCATGCCGCCTTGTACAGATAAAACGGGTCTTTTTTCAGCTGGCGGTCGAAGGTGACCAGTCCCTTCTGGTTCTGTCCGGGTTTGCCGCCCTCCTCCCGGCCGTCAGCGCCAAAGTCAAACAGATTCCACACATGGGTTGCCCACAGCCACGGACGGGCTTCGATCATCTGGAGCATATGCTCATGGTAGACGCACTGATAGCTCTCCGTGTAATCGCCCCGCTCCGGATACACACTGTGATACTGGGGATTGGCATCCGCACCGTATTCACTGAAACCAATAGCGCGGTCTGGATACTTTTCATGATACTCATCAAAAAATTCATCGTTCTGCTCCAAGTCCCCCAGATACCAGCCAAAATAGAGGTTGTAGCTGTTGACATCCGGAATTTCGAGAATCGGGCTCTCTATCTCCAGCATGAATACATCTGCCATCGTAGTAAGTCTTGTGGAATCCAGCTTGTGGCACAATTCATTGAGCGCACGGTGGTTTTCGAGCAATTCCTCATTGACCGTGCTGGCGGCTGTAATCTCATTGGAGAGTCCCCACACTGCGATACAAGGGTGGTTGTAATTCTGTACAATGAGCTCTTCCATCTGGGAAAGCGTGTTTGCGCATCCATTTGTCAGATGCTGGGTAATATAGGGAATCTCTGCCCAGACGACAATACCATTCTCATCACATAAATCGTAAAATTCCTGCGCATGCTGATAATGTGCCAGACGCAGCGTATTGGCGCCCAGTTCCCGAATGATAGCCATATCCTCCTTATGCATTTCCAATGTCAGTGCATTGCCGGATTTCTGCCGATCCTGGTGACGTGAAACACCGCGAAGCGGGTAACTGCGTCCGTTGAGGAGAAAGCCCTTCTGTGGGTTGATTTCAAACTTCCTGCAGCCAAAACGGGCGGATATCTCATCACCGCTGGAAAGACTGGCAGTAGCTGTATAGAGATAAGGATTATCCACTCCATCCCAGAGATGTACATTTTCAAGGATAAATGCCGCCTGTGCATGACCGTCAACCACCGGAACCGTCTGTGTCTGGCCGGCTACCGTGAAGCTCACTGTATTTTTTTCGCTGCCTTCTCCTTCTACCCAGGCTTCTGCAGTCACGACAGCGGTTCCTGCATCCAAATCCACAACCGGCGTCACCTTCATGCCCGGTGTGCCGCAATACCCCAGCGCAAAATGCACGGCAGGCACTATGATCAGCTCCACATCCCGGTACAGTCCGCCGTAAAAAGTGAAATCTGCCTTCTGCGGGTAGACAGTGTCATTGTCACTGTTATCCACCGAGATACACAATTCATTGTTGTCACCCAGGTGGTCAGTCAGATCTACCCGGAAAGTGGAATAACCGCCTTCATGCCGGGCCAGTTTTTCGCCGTTCAAGTACACTTCTGCGGTCATAGCCGCACCTTTGCACTGCAGCCATACACGCTCGCCATTTTCCAATTCCGGGCGGGACAACTTCTGTACATACCAGCAAGTACCACGGTGGTAATCGTTGCCGCCGTCCTGTCCGTCAACAGCATTCCATGTGTGGGGAAGAGTGACGGCTTCACCCGTGCTGTCTGTAGGTTTCGTCTTATAAAACTGCCAGTTCTGATTCAAAGAAATAATTGTACGCATAAAAACCTCCTAATATCATTGTTATTGTCTTCTGTATCTTTTTCAGCCAATCGGTTTCCTGATTGCCTGTAGTACACGGTTTGCCTGTCTAATCTCATCCTTTGTAACAGCATCGCCCACGAATTTGAGCAGGTTCTGCAGTGTCACGCGCCCCATCATCCGCTGCCTGTCAGGATCATTTTGGATGCTTGTATCGCTCTCTCCCTGACTGGCCGTAACTTTTGCCATCAGTTCATCGACAACCGCCGCTGCCTGTGGATTGGCACGCAGTTCAACCATCTTATCGCTTACCGAATAAAAAGCCGAATCGATGGGTGCCTGGTCAAACCAGTTGACGACATCTCTTGTTTTATCATAGACATAATCCTTGTTTGGCTCAGCAGCTCTCTGTATCTGCATCGAATCACTGCAGGCGCTGGATCTGGCCTCAATCTTGTGCACACCGTAGATTGGTACATGGAACGTAAACACGGTGCTTCCAACCCGTGTGTCCGCCAGTTTGTCATCCACATACAATGCAACCTCCGGCTGATTGGAATAGACCTTGATTTCCGTCACATCCTCGACACGGTCAGCGTAACGGCGGCCGCACAGATGAACAAATGGCTCCGTCTTATTCCATGCCGCCTTGTAAAAATAAAATGCATCTTTTTTAATGCCGCGGTCAAAAGTAACCAGGCCCTTCTGGTTCTGGGCATGCTTTCCGCCCTCGTCACGCCCGTCAGCCCCGAAATCAAACAGATTCCACACATAAGTAGCCCACAGGTATGGCCGTTCTGCAATCAACTGCCATATCTGCTCATGATAAAGCGCCTGAAACGTTTCGGTGTAATCTCCTCTTCGCGGCGCTGCGCTCTGAAACTGCGGATTAGCGTCAGCGCCATACTCACTGAATCCAATCGCACGCTCCGGAAATCTTTCGTGGTAGGCGTCAAAAAATTCACCCGCCTGCTTTGTTTCACCCAGATACCAGCCATAATAGAGGTTGTAGCTGTTCACATCCGGAATATCCAGAATCGGGCTGGCTGTATCCAATGTGTAGACACTGGCCATCGTTGTTGGTCTCGTAAGATCGAGCCGATGGCACAGGTCGCCTAGCAGCCGATGATTTTCCAGCACATCCTCGTCTACCGCACTGGCAGCGGAAATCTCATTGGACAGCCCCCATACCGCGATGCACGGATGGTTATAGTTCTGGACGATCAGTTCTTCCATCTGGCTGAGTGTATTCACACGCCCATCCCGCATATGCCGGGTGATATAGGGAATCTCTGCCCAGACCACGATGCCATCCTCATCGCACAGGTCATAAAATGCCTGCGCATGCTGGTAGTGAGCCAAACGCAGGGTATTTGCCCCCAGTTCCCTGACTATTTCCATGTTCGCTTGATGATTTTCCAGTGTGAGCACACTGCCTGTACCTGCACAATCCTGATGGCAGGAAACACCGCGCAGTGGGTAGGCGCGCCCGTTGAGAAGAAATCCTTTTTGCGGATCGATCTCAAATTTTCGGCAGCCGAAACGGACAAAAACTTCGTCTTTCCCATACTTGGAATCAAGTACAGCCGAAGCGGTATACAGGTAAGGATCATCCACTCCGTCCCACAAATGAACGTTCTCGACGGTAAACACCGACTGCGCATGACCGTCAGCTACCTGTGCAGTCTGGGTGTATCCTGCCACGTGGAACGTGATGCGCTGTCCATCCGCGTTGTCCCCCGCTACCCAGACCTCCGCTGTGACAACGGCATTTCTGGCAGTCAGGTCCACCACCGGTGTCACCTTGATACCCGGTGTCCCACAATAGCCCAGCGCAAAATGTACGGCAGGTACCAAAATCAATTTCACGTCGCGGTACAGTCCGCCGTAGAACGTGAAATCCGCATTTTGCGGATAGACTCTCTGATTTGCACCATTGTCCACGGAAATGACCAGAAAGTTACTCTCACTTAAATGGTCTGTCAGGTCGACACGGAAAGTGGAATAACCACCTTCATGCCGCGCCAGCTTTTCCCCGTTTAAATACACTTCCGCCGTCATAGCCGCACCATCGCATTGCAGCCAGACACGCGTTCCCTCCTGCATGGCCGGGCGGGGTAATTCCCTGACATACCAACAGGTGCCGCGCTGTGCATCATCGTTCGTGCTCCATGTATGGGGCAAGGTGACGGGGTCTCCACAGGCAGGCGTCAATTGTTCAAAACTGCTGTTTTTTGCGATTCGCCAGCCTTCGTTTAGGGAAAAAATTTCTCTCATATATAGCCTCCTCTTGTCTGTTTTCGTCATTTTGCCTTAATTTTGTCTTGCGATGCACCTTTTTTTATATTATAATTGAAGAAATTCAATCGGAACATATACAAAGTTGCTGATGGACTATCCAAAATTGCTGATAATTTATTTTCGTATGGATTTCAAAATAGAAGGAAAAACATGTTTGAAAAGATTCATTTTTACCATAACCCAGTTATAGACAAGGACGGACTCACAGACAAGGATATCTTGGCAGAATACAGGGACAATCCACAGGAATCACTCATGCCGGAGATGGTCAGTGCAACGGCAGCGGAAACCACTTATCTGATTCAGGGCGAAATCGACTATCTGGTAGAGCAGCCCATGACGGAAAAGAATAAGGAGCAATACCTGTACCTGCAGGGGTTCGCCCTGATGAGGATGGGTGCAGATTTTTACACCTCCAGAAAATCAAATCGCTCAAATCTTTCTTATTTAATGGTGTACACCTATGAGGGAACGGGAGAGCTTCACTATATGGGCAAGACGATCCCTCTGAATCCGGGGGACGGATTTCTCATTGACTGCAGCGAAGAGCATATCTATTGTACGAGAGGGAATGACTGGCATCATGCAGATCTGCACTTTTTTGGCGGGAATTCGGACTTCCTGTATCACAAGCTGTTCGACAAGAGCGCACCTTTGTTCCACTGTGCAGTGGATACAGAATTTCAGGTTTTGCTGGAGCAAATTCTCCTTGCACATACCTCCATCTCGGAATTTCGAGATATGGAAGTATCGCTGACGCTCCAGCGGTTGCTCCTCTTTCTTGCCAAGACACAGATGGACTCTGCGGGCGGTTCCGAAATCCCCGAAAACATCCGCTACCTGATGCGGTATATGGAGAGCAATTTCACACAGGATCTCACCTTGGACCAGCTGGCAGAATTCTGCGGCATTACGAAATACCATCTGTGCCGTGAGTTCAAGCGGTATACATCGTTTTCTCCCAAGGAATATCTGACACTCCTGCGTCTGAATCAGGCAAAGCTGCTGCTGACCACCACAGATCTGCCTGCATACAAAATCGGAATGCTGGTAGGCATTCCGAATGAAGCAAATTTTATTCGGTTGTTTGAAAAGAATGTCCACCAGACTCCGGGAGATTACCGAAAAGGATCAAGGGGATGACTGACTACCTTTCCGGTCAATTCGACAATCAAAGCTCCCACTTGTTCCGGCGGTTCCTTGCACCCTCCATGCATCCAAAATTCCATCACCGCGACCACGCCTCCGGCCAAAAAGGAGTATGTCATCCCCTGCTGGTTTTTTTCCTGATTGAATTCGGAAGCTAAAGGAATGCGCTGCTCCATATAGTGGAAACACCGCCCCGCCAGACGGTGGATAAAGCTTCGGTTATCACTTTGCCTGTTGAAAGCTTCAAACGAAGCGGCATTCTCCTGTATCGTGCGAAGGATATCTAACAGTGTAGGCTGCAGTCCACGAATCTCCACAGAAGCTAGCAGTTCGTCAAAATGCACCAGCGCCTCCTCCTCTATTTTGTCTAAGAGATCATAACAGTCCTGATAATGTTTGTAAAAGGTGGCCCGGTTAATCTCAGCTTTCTCGCACAATTCTCTGACGGTGATTTTCTCCACCGGCTTCTCTTTCAAAAGCGCATAAAAACTGTCTCTGATCACCTTGCGCGTATAACGACTCCTTGCATCTGTCTTCATCATCGATTTCCTTTCATTTAACAATTAATACTAGAAATGATATCTGCCCGCTGCCACTTTTTCCGTTCTGCCGTCCGGCAGGATAACTTCAGCTTCGGTATTAGATGGAATCTGGATTTCATAAGTCACTTTATCGCCCTCATATTTCCAACTGCTGACGATCTCCCCTACCGGAGACTGATATGTGGCTTTGGCAAACTGCAGCGATTTGTGCGGCTGCGGCTTGATCGTAATGTTGCCATTCTGCAGGTGAATGCCGCAGACGTCCGCAAACAGCCAGCCGCAGACAGCACCGTAGGAATAATGGTTCAGGGAGGCTTTGACCTCTCCTTTTTCGTTGATGCCATCCCAATTTTCCCAGATGGTTGTGGCGCCTTTTTTGACTGCATAGAGCCAGCCAGGCATCGTATCCTGCAGGAGCAGCCTGTAAGCAGTCTCTATATAGCTATAATCCGAGAGCACTTTGCACAGGGACGGCGTCGAGAGAAAACCGGTATTCAGATGATAATCATTATTCATTACCAGTTTGTTCAGGTCGGCTGCAGCCTGCTTTTTCTCTTCCTCGCTGAGCAAGTCAAAGGAGATGGCACGCACATACTCCGCCTGACGTTCGGAGATAATTTTTCCGTCCTGCGTGGCGATATGGCGGAATGCCTTCTTCGCATTTTCCGCAATCTCCCCATACATTTTGGCATCCTCCGGCTTGCCTAGGATTCCTGCGATTTCAGAGAGCATTCTTCCCGACTGTGCATAATACGCCGTTGCAACCTTGCTCTGCGGTTTCCCCATGACACTTGTCGATTCCACGTCCGGCTCACACCACTCGCCATAGTCCACGCCCGTCTCAATCGTGTACGCTGCATAAGGATTTTGCTTTGCGCCGCCCTTGTCAACCAGCATCTTCTGCATCATCTTTTCCAATTGGTCCTTCGGCATCTTTTCCACCATCGCCCGGTATTCCTCCGGAAGGCTGGACATATCCGGCTTGCCCTGTTCCTCCTTCTGTGCGGCACGCCCTTGAAGGAACTGATACCAAGCCTTCATCATCTCATAGTTTTCTTCCAGAATCCGCTTGTCACCATAACGCTTATATAACGCATAGGGAACGATAATACACGCATCGCCCCAGCCGACAGAACCGGACAGTAAGCCGGAGAAATAGCTGGGTACATTGTTTTTGGGAGCAATATTGGCCACCTTGCCATCCTCATGCTGTGCCAATCTGCACTCTGCCAGCCATTTGCGGATGACCGGGTAGCAGTCCTGTAAATAAATACCAGTATCTACAAAAACGCCCATATCGCCTGTCCATGCGGCACGTTCCCTGGTCGGGCAGTCCGTCGGCACATCACAGAAATTTGATTTCTGGCTCCAGATGCTGTTCTGCACCAGCTTATTCACTGCCTCATTGGAACACTCAAATGTGCCAAGCTGCTCCATCTTGGAGTACACGGCAATCGAAGTAAATTTCACACTGCTAAGGTCGATATCCGTCTCTACCTTTGCATAGCGGAAGCCCCAAATCGTAAATCTGGATTTGTAATGGTTTGCTCCCTCCCTGCATATATATGTGACACGCTGATGCGTACCACCCTCTTTGTGGCGCTTTCTGTCCTGGAAATTCTCCTGCGTAAAGTTACCGTTCTCATCTAAAGTCTCGCCGTGCGTCAGAACAATCGTGTCTCCGGCATGGGCATTTAACGTAAATTCAATATAACCTGCCAGATTTTGCCCATAATCGATGACCGTTTCCCCATTCGGTGTTTTGATGAGTCTTCCCTCAAACCGCTCCATCTCTGCAATCGGCACACAGTTAGAGCAGGAGAGATCTTCCACACCAAAATCTTCTACTTTCACCTCGTGGTAGTCCGTGATTTCCTCCATGCGTGCGTCAATCACTTCACCCTGCTGCATATCATTCTCGCGGATTGGACCGCACTGGGAGGCCAGCCAGTTCTCATCGGAGATGCATACGGCCTGACCGTCTACTTCCAGCTGAAAATATAAGGCCACGTCTTCGCCATACAGGTTGCGGTCTCCATCGACACCCGATACACTGCGGTACCAGCCGTCACCTAAGATTACCTGCACTTCATTGATACCCTCTTTTATAAGTTTTGTCACATCGATAGTCTGATAGACCAGTTTTTTATTGTAGTCATATGTACCCGGCGCCAGCACAAAATCTCCTGCCTTTTTGCCGTTGATATATGCTTCATAGAGACCATGGCAGGTGATATAAAGCCTTGCCTTTTCCCCTTTGGGCGCGGTAAACGATGTCTTTAAATAGCTTGCCGGTTTGTGCTCTGTTGGGTCGCAGACTAGTTCGGGATTTATCCATTTTGCCACAAAGCCGCTCTTTTCGAGAATCCCCATCTCAAACTGTGCCTCTTCGCTCCATCCTCCCACAGTATCCGTCTCATCCCAAAGGCGGACTGTCCAGAAGACCTGCTGCCTGCTTTCGGTCGCAACGCCCAAAATAGCGTGCATATCATTTGACAGCACTTTGCCGCTGTTCCAGATGACCTGACCATCACAGATCGCCTTGATTTCATATGCGGTCTGCTTTTTTCCTCCATCACAGTTCCATGATAAATATGGACTTACAATATCAATGCCAATAGGATTTCTCATATGTTCCGTTCTTAAATTGACAGCATTCATATAATCTCCTTTCGCCAACCTGCTACTGCAGTTTTACTACAGTGCCCTTTGTGATGCCATTCTCGTTATAGGCATCCACACGCACAAAATAATCCTGCGATTTTACCAGTGCCCCGATTCGTTTTGTGATCACTGTATCGACCTTTTTCTGCACATCTTCAGGACTTCTGTAAATCTGATAGCTGTGATACAGTTTATCTTCCTCATGTCCCCACAAAATGTTGTAGCCGACAGCATCTTTCGTTCCTTCAATCGTTGCCAGAATATCCAGACGGTCTTCGCTTCTAGCGACCGTAAATGCTGGTGCCTGCGGTTTCTCACCACAGCCGATGCCGAATACACGCAGCCCTGATATGCAGGGTGTCACTCCATAAGGAATCTCCACAATTGTCAGACGGATATATCTGACATATATGCCGTCCTCCTTGACGATAAGGTCATGCGGCAGGTCGCTTGTAACCTGCGATTTGTCTTCAATCACAAAGTATTCTTTTCCGTCCGCAGAACCTTCTAACTTCCAGCGTGTGACCAAATTTCTTTCTTCGATATATCTTGGCTGGGTGGCAGCGCCCTGGATTTCCCCCGGGGAATCAATCTGCAGATCATCATCGGCAAAATTAATCTGAATGGCTCTGACATCCATCGTCTTTTCAAGATCGATTTCCAGCCACTGTCCACTCTCTGCACTGCCAGCCCTCCACCAACTTTTGGAGTCCTCATTGACCGCTTTATCAGCGCCTTTTCCCTCGACCTCAGAAGAAGCAGATGCAGGACACGCATAATTCAGCAGATACCAGTCTGGCTCTCTCCACGGGTCATTTTCGCCCTCTTTCACCGCGATCGGCCAGTCCCCGTAATTCTGGTTGCAAAACAGTTCGCCGTCTTTGTCAAACCCTGCCGGCCAGATACCGACGCGGCGTTCAAACTGGTGGTTCACACTGATGCGCATGGTAGAGGTGTGCCACAGATTTCCGTCTTTATCCTCCATGGTAGAACCGTGACCGGCTCCCGGCATATAGCCTCCCGGATGATAAGAAAACGGATTGTTCTTTGCCAGCTCAAACGGTCCCAGCGGCGAATCCGCCACATAAACACCGTCCGCATAGACATTGTACTCCGCTCCCGGGCAGGCGTACTGCAGATAATACTTTCCTTCCCGTTTGGTCATCCATGGTCCTTCGATAAACGGACGTCTGGTAAACATGCCGCGGATCTGCGGGATATACTGCTGCGGCAGCTGTTCTAGCGGCATGCCGCTCTGCTTCACATATTCCTGAAACATCCGCTCTACTTCCGCATCGCTTCTGGGAAATTCGCAGTTGTCCACACCCATTCTCTCATACCCCCGCTGGTAACCGTCCCCCGAGAGCAGCTCGATGCGCTCTGTTTTCGGATGCATGGTTTCGGGATCAAGCTCCACGCCCCACACTGGCGTGATATTGGAGCATCCCCAGTAAAAATATACTTTTCCGTCATCGTCAAAGAACATATTCGGATCCCAGAAATCAAACGTGCCTTTGATCTCCTCATAAGGACCGTTCAGTATATCCTTTGTCCTATAGTAATTGCAGATTTCACCCTTCTTCGAAGCGCAGAAATATACATACTCTCCACACACCCGCACATCCGGTGCATAGTCATAAAGCGGCAGGTTGTCCGGCAGTCTGTGTGCCTCCCAATTTACCATATCTTCAGACACCCACACACTTAAATTCATCGATGCAAAGATATAGTATTTTCCCTGAAACAAAATCATCGACGGGTCTGCCGCCTCCCTGTCAATCTGCAATTTTCCATGGGAGCGCGGGTCCATGTTGAACTGATAACGGTATGTGACATTGATTGGATTACAATAGTATTTCATCTGTTTCTCCTTTCTGCCTACAGGCTTCCGAGACAGGACAGGCTTGGCTTCACGCTTCTCTCCTGTGTTTCCCTGTTCACTGCGATCAAGCCGAACGTCATGCAGTAGCCCTTCTGCCACTCAAAGTTGTCCAACAGCGACCAGTACATATATCCTTTTACCGGAATGCCGTCACGGATGCAGTTTGCCACGCCATCTGTCGCTTTCGTGATGAAATCCACACGTTTGGCATCGTCATCTACCGCAATACCGTTTTCCGTCACCATGATCGGAATGTTTAGTTCCTTATAGGCTTTGCGGATGCAGGCTTCGAGCGCCTGCGGATAGATTTCGTAGTCCATCTGGGTAAGCTCTGCCCCTTCCGGCGTTGCACAGATGCCGTCTGCATCGTACACGGAACGTGTATAATTCTGAAGTCCGAAGAAATCGTCCTCTTTCAGATAAGGAACATAATGCAGAAACTCTTCATTCCACTCTTTGGCTGCGTTTTCTTCGCCGCCTTCTTTTGCCTGGATATCATGAAGCGAGAGCGTGATTCCAACCTGGAGAGAAGGATTTACCTCCTTGATGGCTCTCTTTGCTGCCTGATGCGCCTTCATCACCAGCAAATCGCCTTCCTGGGTCCTGGCACTGACAAATACCTGCGGTGTGGAAACTCCGAACACCTGCATATTCTCCTCGCCCTGTTTTTGCATGTTTTCCATCATCTTCTGCATATTCAATCCAACCTGTACGCTGCCTTCCGTGTCTTTTGCCGCTTCTGCCAGAGACTGCTTGGCATCTGCCTGATGCGCTTTTGCCATTTTTGCCATCATCTGCTTTTTGAATCTTTCGGAGATTGCTGCAATCTGCAGACCCATGTTCGCCTCGTTGATCGTACAAACATAATGCATATAAGAACCCAGTTTTTCCGTGACATGACGGCAATAATCCGCAAACAGTCCAATTGTTTCTTCGTTCTCCCAGCCGCCCTTCTCGATCAGCCATTTGGGTGATGTGAAATGAAGCATTGTTACCACCGGCTCAATGCCGTTTGCCTTGCAGCACTCCAGTACTTTGCGGTAGTGTTCAATTTCTGCCTCGTCATACTGTCCCTGCACCGGTTCAATTCTTGCCCATTCGATCGAGAAACGATAAGCATTCAATCCGGCATCCGCCATCATCTTAATATCTTCCTCATATCGGTTATAGTGGTCTACCGCATCCAGCGACGGCTCTGTAAAAGATGTGTACTTCATGTGCTCCATTGCCCAGTAATCGCTGTGGATGTTGTTTCCTTCCACCTGATGCGCCGCTGTTGCCGCGCCTACCAAGAACCCTTCTGCAAACTTACCCATTTTTGTTTCCTCCTTTTTATTGAATGTATTGGTTTAAAAATTTTGCACTTACTTGCAGCGACTTGACTGGTGATTTGTCTATCCAGTTTTTATGGCTTTCCAGTATGACTGCATCCACATTGACAGCAAGCGCCTGCCGTATCAGCTCATCCAGATTCATATTTCCGGTTCCAAGTTCCATGCTGTCTGATTTCAGGATTGGCGTCATCGACGGGCCTGTCACCTTTGTCCCCCTGTCATTGATGTGATAGAGTTTCATACGCCCACCCAGTTTTTTCATCAGTGCGATGGCCGAAACACCTGCCTCTGTGGGCCAGTAGGAATCCAGTTCAAAATTCACATACTCTGGATCTGTCTCCTCGATGAGCATGTCATAAGCTGTTTTTCTCTCTGCCACTTTACGAAATTCACAGTTATGATTGTGGTACAACAGCCGGATGCCCGATTGGGCAAGTGTTTTTCCACAGGTATTCAAATCCTTGGCCAAATCTGCTACCGCATTCCTATCCGAATAGTCAAAGCGGTACATGCCGGTGATAACAACTTTATCTGTGCCAAAGTCCTTCGCCTCTTTGACCACTGCAGCCGAATCCCTTTTGATGCTGCCCAAGTCTTCATGTACGCTAGCCACACAAAGCCCTGCCTGTGCAAGCATTCCTTTCCAGTCAAAGTTCCCCCCCTTTCCCACTGGCATTCCTGCCGCCTTTGTCATCATCCGCACCATAAACGAAGTCGGCCGTATCATAAAGCCGTTCAACTCCAGCCCGTCATATCCGGCGGTCTTGACTGCCTTCAGCGTCTCTAAAGTCTGTGCTTCATTTTTACATACCGTTCCCAGCATAATCTGCTGTACTGCCTTAACTGCCATAAACGTCTCCTTCCTTTCGTTGTTTTAATATTTTATATTGCCGCAGACACGCCGTCAGGGCAATCGCCACTGATAAAATATCTGCCACCGTATACGCCGCTGCAATTCCCCGGAATCCCATCAATGCATTCATAAGAAACAGGGACGGAATCAAGATAATTCCCTGCCGAAGCAGCGATACTACTGTCGCTGTCATCAAGTTGCCTGATGCCTGCAAAAAATTGGTACTCATATAGTAAAATCCAATAATCGGACTGGCAATCAACAAAAATAATACCAGTTCTTCTCCCATCGAAGCGGCCTGTGCATCTTTCAGGAACATACCAATCAGCGCTTTCCTTCCCAAGAAACACCCCAACATTGCTGCACTACCCAACACGGAAGTCAAAATTCCCAATTTCTTAAGAATCTCCTTTAACCTTGCCACATTTTTCGCCCCATAGTTATATGCCATCAGAGGCTGCACGCCCATACAGATACCCATCTGAGCCATAGAGATGATCATTGTGGCTTTTCCGGCTGCTGCCATTGCGGCGATTGCATTCGTTCCATACTCAGACAGCAGCTGATTGGAAAAAGTAGATGCAAACCCCGACAGAAGACTGCTGATACCATTTGGCAATCCCACAGCGAGAATATGTACCAACGCCCGTGGTTTTTGGAGTGCAAGAACTGGTTTTATGCTGAGTGACTGTGCCTTTCTGATGATATACCAGATGTAAACGGAACAGCTGACTGCATTTCCGATTACAGTCGCAAGGGCTGCGCCGGCCACTCCCATATTTAACAGCAGAATGAATATCGGGTCAAGCACAATGTTCAGCACTGTACCTAGCAGATTTCCGATCAAGCTTTCTTTGATTCCACCGTCTGCACGGATAATTGCAGCCAGCACATGCGGCAGCAACATCACGACCGCGCCCGCCGCCAATATTTTCATATAGTTTCTGGCAAACGGCAGTATCTCTTTGTTTGCGCCCAGCAATGACAGAATACTGTCTGTTCCTGTCAGTATAAGGATCATGCACAGAATCCCAAAAAGAAACGCCGCATAAAAACACAGACTTGCATATGATTTTGCACCCTCAATGTTTCCTTCCCCGGTCGTTTTGGCAATCACGGAGCAGCCGCCGACGCCAAGCATGGTAGATAGCGCCGTAATCAGGGAAAACATCGGCCCCACAATGGATACGGCTGCCACCTGCGCCGTATCCCCCAGCTGCCCGATGAAAAACATGTCTGCCATATTGTATAAAAACATCACCAGAATCGAAACACAAGAAGGAACTGACATAGAAAATATCGCTCTCCAGACTGACTGATTCAGAAATAACTCCTGACTCCTTAGAACCTGTTTCTCTATAATGATGCACTCCCTTCTAAGCTCGTCATATGTTGTTTTTCTCTCTACTTTCTATTATAATTGTTCCGCCATAAATAACAACCATCAATGTTTCGAATTGCGAAAGATAATCGACACATTCTCGTAATGTGTTGGATAAAAACCATTTAAAAAGCAGGATACCCTTCAAAAATTTTTTTGCTTAATCAATACTCTACTTCCTATCATACCGATGATAAAATCATCAGCATAACGGCAATATTCTAAGATCTTATAGCTATTGTTGCATAATTCATAGTGCGGGTGGCTATATAATTCATTTCTGGCCCCACTCACTTGTGGCACGCTGAAATACGTCTGTTGAATTTCCATTTGTTCCATGTATCTAGCTTTGAAAAATTTCTAGATAATCCTATTCAAACTGGGCATAGGGCTTTCTTACCCAGTGAGTTCCATTCCACAAGAATCAACTGTCCAAACGGAACAATATATTTATCTTTATAATAATCCGAAACGAACCACTCCTTACCATCAAACATATCCGATTGCTGTTATTTCAATATCTGTTTGTCCAAGTTTTATTATTATTTTCATTTCATCCACCTTTCCCGTATATTTGGGGTCTGTCGCTTTTTTGCCCTCATGTGTATTATATTATTTCTGTTTTCTTTCTCAACCCTGCTTTTGCAGGAAGCGGTGTTTACACCATACATTCTGCAAAAACGTGGCTGAAATCAAATTAAGTCATTTTGTACGATTATACTTTTTGCTCCTGCCTCTAAGAGAAATTCAAAAATAATCTGTTATATTCATGGTTTCAGTTTTTCCAAAATCAAATAAAGACTTTCGTACACTCCAATGTGCCAAAAACCTTTATTTCTACCCTTTTTTCAGATATGTTGTGTAGAGTGTCTGCATCAAATTAGCAATGTGCATTTCTTCGTATATTTGAAACAGTTTTTGATTTTAATTTATTCTTTTCTCTGCCTTGACAGTTAAAGTATTTACTTCCCTGCATAGACCACGGTGAACCATACCATAGTTCACCTGACCTACGCAGTATTCCCTTGGTGCTTACCTTATGATTTCAAAAAGCAGACTGCTCCTACCACCGTTCTCACGCCACCGCTGTTTCTTACTGATAAAGCCGTTTTCCTCCAGATCATGGATTGCTCTCTTGACCGTACTGACGGAGAGATGCAGCTCCCTTGCAATGGTACCGATTGCCGGGTAGCAGGTTCCCTCTTTGTCCGCACGGTCTTGCAGATACAAATAAACAGCTATAGCCCTGTGTGGCAGGTCAGCCTCGTAAATTCTTCTGTCATATGCCATGCTTAACCTCATTTCCTATTTTATTTCTTTTTCTAATCCTCTGTCCGTAACGACTGACGGACTCTTGCCACTGTTTCATTCCTTTGTGCCTGCTGCATCCCTCCACTTCTACTTGTGTTATTCTGTTCAATGCTGTCTGGTTCTTCCTCCATACAGCACATATATTTGCGGACAATCTCTTCCTCAATTTCCTGTTTGTCCGCATATGCCACCTTCCTTGCTGATTTTTCCTCAATCTCATATGGCTCCTCAAAGGTGATCCCCCATTTCAGGAATAGTTTCAACTTCGTTTTCATGGGATGGCTGCCTGTTTTAGATACAATAAAATTCCCCTTTGGAAGTGACTTCAATTCGTCTGGCGTCATTAATGGTCGCTGCATCATCTGGAGGGACTGGCTCGGATCATTCTTTCCCCTGCTGATGGAACCTGAAAGTACTGTCCTGTTGCCAAGACTCTTCGACAATACCTCCGCAGATTCCGAGTTGGGTGCAAACCCACCGAAAATGGTATCTTGACAGTTATCAATAATAATCTCCGCCCCTTCTTTTCCATAGTTCTTGTTCAGCTGTGCAAAAGACTGGATCATTGGCACGATACTGACCTTACGGGAACGGGATGCCGAGAACATCATCTCCGCACTCTCAATCTTTGGTATTGTTCCAACCTCGTCCCAGTAAAAGACCACTCTGTTATTCAGCTTCCCACCATTCTCATCCGCCACCATCAATATCTCTCTATAGAGCTGCTGTAATATCAGGGAGATAATAAAGTATTTTGTGTTGTCTTCTTCTGGCATCACAAGAAACACTGCCGTCTTTCTCCGACAGAACTGTTCAGCATCAATGGCGGTATCAAAGCAGAGAATCTGTTCCAGCTCTGAATCAAGAAATGAATTCAGTCTGGAAAGCGCCGTGGACAAAACAGACTGCATGGACTGCTCTGCCGTATTAAGGGCCGCACCCGCAAACCATTTTGCCTTATGTGTATCCGGCAGTTTTGCCATGAGCAGCTGGAACTGGTTCTTCCCCTTTACTTTGGAAGGCGCCAGCAGATCCTGTATCAGTTTGAACACGCTGATGATATGCCGCTTTTCATTTGGGCAGAATTCTGCAATCAGCAAAATGGCAGCAGTCAGCACACCCTCCGCCGCATCATAGAAAAATGCATTCTGCCCATAATTTGAGCTGTCTGCTCCGCCTGATGAGATGATGGTCTTTGCTGTGATCTTGGCATATTTTTCTGCCTTTGCCTTGGCACTGAGGTTATGGCTGTCTGCAAGATATTCATCCATATATTTATTGACCAGATGGAGCATGTTGTCGCCGTCACTCCTTGTCGGGTTTCTTAGATCAATGACTGCTATTTCATATCCATAGTATTTCTTTGCGATGCCTGCGTAGTTCCGATAAAGATCACCCTTGGTATCTGTTGTCAGAAAGCTCATGCCACAGGCGCAGGCGTATTCTATATTCGGATACAGAAAATGTGCTGTCTTACCTACACCTGCAGCGCCAATCATCAGGCAGTGGACATCACCAGTATCAACAAGGGCGTAGAGTTTACCTGCCTTTTCTGTGCTACCAAGCACAAGCCCCTGCGCTGTCGGCAGGTTCCCACCCCTTCTCCATTTTTCTGGTTCATACAGTACCTCCTCATAGGTTTCTTCTATCTCCTTTTTACTGGCAAACCGCGCCGTCCCATGCTGCCCGTCCCCTACCGTCTTACTCTTAATACCATTTAAGGTATAATAGTGTGACAGCAGCGAGATTCCCCCGATGACTGCAAACACAAAAACACCTGAAACGATAAGCATAACTACTGGCTGCATAACTGTATCCCCCTCTCTTTTTGCGCTGGTTCACCCGACTCCTGCATTTCATCTGCCTGTACTATATGTTTCTGTCCTACTAATGGCTCCTGATAATCCACGGCAACAAAAATATGAGCACTGATACACTCCATCGTCAGGCTCATACATTTCTTTACTAAAAACTCTTTATTCTCTTTCTGGTTTAAATCCTTTGTATCAAACACCTCCATTGTCTCCGCAAAGGATTTCTGTATGCTTCGGATACGTGTATTGAAGTTCCCTTTGTCCTTGTGGGGCTGATAACGATTCTGCAGATTGTCCAAAATCCGGACAGCATCCACCTCTTTCCCAAGATCCCTGCCTTCCTTTTCCATACATTTTACCAGCACCCCTGAAAGAATCATACCTGCCTCATCAAATGCTTCCTCCAGATTCTCTTTCCCCCAGCCTCTTTTCAGGGCATTATAAATTTCCTGATAATAGTGGCAGATATATTCCCTGGTGGCATATTTCATACTCATACTCTCCACCACCTGTTTCAGCACCGATATCCATGTGCTGCATTCCATAATTTTCGGATGCTCCTGTGCAGGTATTGCTTCCTCCCCGTTCAGATTTTTCAGGTCTTCATTCCAGTCTTTATATGCAGGTTTCAATATCTGGATCTTTTTATAGCCATTACCCGCCAGAATTTCTGCGAGCCTCCCGCATGCTTCAATGCCTGCTGGATCATGGTCAAGGCACAGAATAATGGTATCCAGATTCTGATAATCTTTTAGCATCTGCAGCATGGCATGTTCTGCCACGCCATTTAAGGCAATGTAACTGTTCTCCTGCCAGTCCTTTGGATACAAGGTCAGGAATGATAAAAGATCAATCAGAGCCTCAAACACATACAGCCTGTTTCCTTTTCCTGCATAACCAAATCCATATGACGAATCGGATCCATCCCCATTCATGCGGAAGCTCCTGCCGTCGGAACAGGTTCCCTTTATATGTACATGGCGGATATTCCCATCCTTATCCAGTCCGGCAAATACAGCATTGTGATGCTCTTTGGATTCATACAGCGTCCCCTGTCTGGCAAAGAATGACAGGATCTCCCTGCTGATATGGCGCTTCTGCATGAGATAGGCATATACACGCTTCATGGTATCGCTTTTTTCAGGTGGCACAAGAGTTTTTCTTTCCTTCTCCGATACTGGTGTCTCATCTCTGTCAGACATATTTTTATCTTTTGGATTTATTTCTGCACCTGTCATAGCCATCTGTCCTTTCCCTGTCTGTTCCTGACGCTTTCTGCTGTTTGACACGGCATTCCTGCACAAACCCTGTGCATCTCCGTGAATGACCTGCCCTGTCTCTCCATCCAGCAGGTAAGTGACTGCCTCCGGATATGTCATCCCGAAAAACTCCTGCATGAAATCAATCGCATGGCTCCCTACCTGCTGGCTGTGCCGGTACCAGCTGTTCCCCCGGAATGTCACACTCTTATGACGCTTCCAGCGCCACTCATTGCCGGAACGCTCTACCTCCTCATGCTCCTTCTGCAGAATATCCGCAATGGAAACAGCGTTAGCGCGCTCCTTCTGCTCATCTGTAAAATAAATGAATTCTCCCAACCCTTTCCTCCTTCATATCGGTTCTCTATTACTC
>CAMWLV010000046.1 GCA_947175175.1 uncultured Lachnospiraceae bacterium | reverse complement strand
TATTGTCTACAAACTAAATATTTTTTATTCCATTGTTATAAAGTATTTCGATTTCATCAGACACATTTTCTGCACTTCTTGTCCTGATTGCACCAAATGCGCCTGCAGCACAAAACTGGCATTTTGCAACACATCCCCTGCTGGATATTATAGTGCCCTTATTTCTATATAATTCTGACTTAAAATAATTACGTTTAGGAATTGGGAGTCTATCCAAATCCTTTACACGAAGTATATCTGGAGAGGTGGAATACACTTCTCCATCCTTTAAAAAAGAAAGACCCGGTATATCACAAAGAAAACTTTTAGACTTATGATTCCTAAGGATATCAACAACTCTGCCTATTACCTCTTCTCCCTCTCCCCGTATCACAACATCCACCATATTACTTTTTAATGTTTCCTCATATTCAAATGTAACATGATAACCACCCATAAAAACGGGATAATCCGGTCCGAGCTTATCCTTAAAAAAAGTTGCTACTTCCATAGCAGAGACATAGGAAAGGGTTGAAGATGAAATACCTATACATCCGGGCGGATCTTCAACTAACTCTTTCAACGCTTCTTTAAATTCATTTTCATCCAGCACTACCATATCTAATACTCGGACTTCAAAACCTTCCATTTCCAATTCTGTAGCTAAATAACAAACTCCTAAAGGCAGCATATCCGTTACTCGTTTCATTTGTGAGTCTACTGTCAGATGATTTATTCCATTATTACTTGAATTAATCAATACTACATCCATGACTATCCTCCTTCTTATCAAAATAGCACATTTTCGATCTGTCACTTTCCTGAAGGCAAATCTTTTTCTCTCCATTCAATCCATATGCTGCATTTATGCTTCCACCCAGGCATACACCAGGGCGAATCTCGAAGTCTTCTAACACATCGTATTCATTTAAATATTCTTTCGGTATGGTCGGAAGAAAGGAGTATATAATCTCCGCCTGCTGGTTCATTTTTTCAATAAAAGTCTGATATCTTTTTGTATCCTTCAGATCATAAGAATTTAAAAACTCCAATCTATAGGTTTTCCAAATATCTGTAGCATTAAAGAAGTCCTTAATTCCTTTCAAAAACAAGGTTTGTGTAGATTCATCTAATGGAAACAGTGTATGGATTTTAGAATCATGAATAGACTCAAAAGCCATTTCTTTTATAAACTTACCAAGGTCAGCCCCAACCTGGGCAAACAATTCCGGAAGCAAAAAGTAATGGGAAATATCAATATTCTGTTCAAGAAGAATTTCCTTTAGTTTTTCCTTGTTTGCAATGAACTCCTCGGCATCTTCTATAGGAAAAGAAATCGACAATTCTACTCCTTGACTTATTGTTTTATTTATTTCTTCAATCAGTATTTTTACAGTATCTAAAAAAAGGTCTGAAAAATGGTTGAGAACAAGATTGATAAGCAAAACCTCCTCTTTTTCAGCCTCTTCCAATATCTGCTTCAATACCCCTGTTTCCATAACAGCCTCTGTCGGTTTATCATGGCTTATCGGGATATTGCAAATTGTTTTTGCAGGACCACTAATCTCGATATCATATTTTACAGCTGATTTGATATTTTCTAATCTAAAATTCATGTTTAGCTCCTCACATTCTTTCTATATGCGGTTGCGAAAATGGGATCCAATTTATGATGCCATACTTACCTGCATTGGTTAATATTTTTTCAACCGTTCCTTCAATATCTTCTATAGCCGCAAATCGGGAATCTTTTTTTACCATGTCTTTAATCGTTTTCGGGGCATTAAAGCCATCACACAATTTTAATATATATATTGTTAATTCATCAATTAATACCAAAGCATCATTATATAAAAGGATATACGCCCCGTCCTGTTCTTGACGAGCAACACAGCGAGTAACTAAAGGAAAAAACGGCGGCACTGTTGCCGGCCATTGACCCGCCTCTTTCCATTTTTCCTTGCTTACAACGCTAAAATCCACTTCCGTTTTTGCATTTTTAAATAATTCCCATTGCTGTAAAAACATGGTCTTAAAATCAATCATATAGTATTTACCTCCATTACTGCCTCAATAAACCGCTTTTGTAATTGACGTTGCGTAAAGTTCTTCGTTTCAAACACAGGAGAAGTGGTAGCACCCCAATGATCATAATTCCAATCTTTTATAATGAGTCCTTTCTTATCTCTGTTTAAGAATACTGGAGTTCCTGGATAGGGGGTAAGCATCTCTATTTTTGCCTGTCCTCCCATACGCTTGATTTTTCGGATTGCATTAACTGTATCCTGTATGGTTTCACTAGTATCTGTAGGATGTCCAATTATAAATGTACACATGACACGTAATCCATGTTTTAAGCAAGTTTCGACAGCTTTATATACTCTGTCCAAAGTAATATCTTTTTGTATATCTTTCATAACTTGGTCATTTCCCGTTTCTACCCCAAACTGCACTGCAATTGTATTCATCTGCTTCAATTTTTCTACCAGCGAATCATCAACATTGCTTACTCTTGTTTCCAAGCTATATGTAAAGTCTAATCCACTAGCTGCAATAGCATCTGCAACTTGATAGGTTCTCTCTCGATTTGCGGTAAATGTATTATCGATAAAACAGATATGTTCAAAATCAAATTCTCTTTTTAGCTCCCACAATTCAGCCACTATATTTTCAGGACTTCGCAGCTTTATGCCGCCCCATGCACCAGAAGCGCAGAAATCGCATCTAGCAACACACCCTCTGCTTCCCATAACTGTTGCTGGTGTCTTATAGCGTTCCATCGGCAATAAACTTCTATCCGGGAATGGAAGGGAATTGAGATCGTCTATACGAAGCAGATGTGCATTTCTATTATATATTTCTCCATTTTCATTAATAAATGCAATTCCTTGTTTTTCTTCCAGAGCACTTCCTTTCTTTCTTATGATCTTATCTGCAAGTTCAACAAAAATATGCTCCCCTTCTCCAAGAACCACAATATCTGCCGCGCTCTCAGCCAAACATTCATCTGGGAGGAAACTAACATGATATCCC
The DNA here is from genome assembly GCA_947175175.1 of uncultured Lachnospiraceae bacterium. Lineage (GTDB taxonomy): Bacteria > Bacillota > Clostridia > Lachnospirales > Lachnospiraceae > COE1. Next base: position 21,995 of record CAMWLV010000046.1, on the reverse strand, counting down.
CCGAATATAATTTTACATCTCTGCCCTAACTTCTCACGAATTTTTTTAGAATATGTGACTGCATAATTGTAATTAGGAGTACTAACAGATAGACCTATAATTTTAGGATTGCTCTGAAATATTTCATTGCTTATCTGTTCGATTTCCTGCTCTGTACTTAAGTTAAAATCATATACCTTCACTGTATATCCATATTTCTCCAAATTTGCTGCTATATAAAGCAATCCCAATGGCGGCATATCTAAACTTGCTGCCAAGGCACTTGCAAACATATTACTTTCGTATCTTGGATACAGCGGATTAATCAATACAATATCCATTTTTATACCCCTCGCGTGCCCTGGCACGCATACCAATCAATAGTTTGAAAGTGACCTTCTTTCAAACTTTCTCCTTCTACAATGCGGTGGGCAGAGCCTGCCCGCCGCCCTGTCTGTATTACATAGGAACGATCGCAACAACAACAGCCGTAATTATTGCGCCGCCTGCACTTGCTGCAGGGACAAAATCTGTCAACATTGCCTCGTCTAATGACGTTCCATTCAACATTGATAATGGTTCAAACATATTACGTCCTCCTTTCTACAAGTGTTTTAATAGGAAATTCCTACTATATTAAAGATAGCACTTTCTTATGAAGTTGATGTGTTATCAAGGTGAAAACCATGTGAAACCATACTATTATTTTCGTATATTTTCTATAATATACCAATTTTCGCAAATCTAACTTCATAAACAGAAAGAATGCAATATGTGCCATTACACCACCAACTCTATGTGGTAATCCTATACTCATGTTCTTTGGCATTAATGCAGATCCCTTCTGCAGACACTATACTGTTTTTCCTTCCACAGATTTGTTGTTACTTCACGGCAGCCTGTATAGTAATCTGACACTTCCGTTTTTTGCACCGGTATTGATTCGAGACTGATCCGTTCTCCATGAATACGCAGTCTGCCACGTTTCATTGTTCATTCACCGGGAAGGTCATACAGTATTAATCCGTACATTACAGATCATTTCAAGGTTGGAAAACTTGTTTACCAGCCCAGGGATTGACTTTTTAGGATACCAGCTATCGCACAGCAGGATAACCTGTGAAAAACACCTTAAAGCACGGTAAACACATGATTTTATGGGTTTACCCTTATAAAAAATGATGCTATCATTGTTTCAGGATAGTAAGAAACTGCAGAAAATTAAAAAGAACTAAGGAACTGTTCCAAAATAACTTTTAATATTGCTTGTCTTTTTCTCCGATATCAAATTGTTAAAACAATTACTCAAAAATCAGTTACATAGCCCACTATGCGCCTGATTTTCGAGCGGCACTCTCGAAGAAAAATCCAGCGCACTATTTAAAAGTTATTTCTTAACAGTTCCTAAAAAATAAAAACATGTATTTTAAAGATATATGTAACGACCACGGACGGATTGAAACTAGGGAATATTACATAGAACAGGATACCAGCTGGATGGTTGATGCCCTGAAGGAATGGAAAGGCTTAAATGGTATAGCTGCGTGCCGTACAACAGTTGAGGAAAACGGCTCTGTGACAACAGGTACCAGCTATGCCATATTCAGTGGCTCTGACATGACGGCGGAAAAATGTGGATGGGATCGTGAATAATTAATAAAAGTGCTGGAAACGCTCTCATGTTAAAACAGAACACCCCATAAACGGTCTGCTGTACAAATAGCCTGGCAGCTGGTTGGCAGGTTTAGTGATGTTATCCCGAGGGAAGCTCCCTTTTTCTTTGGAATGGATTTATTTAATATGTAAAGCGTGCGTTTACCGTGGAAATCAGATGAATGTAAAGTGTCAGTTGACAAGGTTCACTGAAATGGCATTTGTTGCGTGGTGTTTTTTTCGTCAGGGCTGTGCAATAATAAATCTGCGGCATAAAGGCTGCGGTTTTGCAAACACAATCTTAGGAGGAAAATAGTATGAGCTTAGGAAAAAACATTCAGTATTTGCGAAAGGAAAAGAAGATCACACAGGAACAGCTGGCTGAAATCATGTCCGTTTCCCGGCAGACGATATCCCGCTGGGAAGCAGATGAAATTATTCCGGAGCTGAATAAGCTGGTCGCTTTAAGTGATGTGTTCTCATGTAAATTGGATACATTGGTCAAAGAAGATATGAGTGCAGATGATCTTATCTACTCAGAAATTGTGATAAAAAAAGTGAAAGCATTTCGGATGGCAAGATATGTGATGATCACACCGAATCCAGAAGGTGGTGTTAATGTATACATGGATAACTGGGCGCAGCGGTCAGGCTTGTTGAACTTTCAGCCAGATGCAATGAAGATTGGATGGGATTTTCCTTATATCTCATCAGAGCTGCAGAACAGATTTAATCTTCGCGGATATGTGTCAGCTTATGTTTTGCCAGAGGGATTTGAGACAGACTGTCCAGGTGTGGAATTTGCGAATCAGGAAGAGGCTGAGTATGCGGTGATTACGATATATGATCCTTTTGTGGCGGCCTTTGACCGGATTTCCAATGCTTATAAAAGGATAATGAAATATCTGCAGGCAAATGGATTTCGTGAAAAAACAAAGGAAAATATCTTACCATGTTTTGAACATGAGTATGAAAAAGAAGGAATTACCTGCATGGATGTATATATGCATGTGGACAGTGTTTCAAAGTCAGACTGTTTTACAAGCTTTTCGTAGTATGGACAGCAGATAACATGATTTGGGAGGGAGAACGGAAATGGAACTTGTTATGCAGCCAACATTTGAAACCTGCGGTCAGGCATGTATCGCAATGATCACGGGGAAGGATATAGGGGAAGTAATAAAAGATATGAAGACAAGTGGCCCAACAAGCATTGGGCAGTTGATCGAAATACTGGACTTTTACGGAGTGAAGCATGCCGAGCGGAATACACGTATTTCAAAAAAGAATCCTGTTCCGCATGAGTATTCCATTTTAACAGTGCATACAAATGAAGGATATACGCATTGGACATTGTTGTATGGTGGTAAATATTATGATCCTGAATTTGGAATTATTGAAGGCGAGTATACTCATGGAAAGATTACTTCATTTTTGGGGATTTATCAATCATAAGGAGCAGGTTTGGGTACGATAACTATTTTCCCGAACTTTCACAAAATGGATAATATGTAACTCAAACTTCCCACACCATTTAATGTAATGAACCTTGAAAAATCAATACTTTAACTCATAAAAATAGCATAAACCGCTTGCATGTGGTATAATTGAATTGCCCCAAAACAATCACACAGCAAGGAGATTTATGCCATGTCAAGTATACCACAGATAACAGATAATGGAAACAGTGTTTCTGATTTTGTCACAATCTTTATGAAAAAATTCAGTGTCGGAAAACTTCTTTTCAAATGCAATGCCGGAAAAGAAAAAGGTATTCCAGTCATGGATATCTTCCGGTATCTCTTCTGCATGATGTTTTCTGACAGAAGTATTTATATGCAGATGAAAACTGGCATTTTTAATGGACAGTTTTCCCAAAATACCATATACCGTTTCCTTAACAGTGCCAAAACAAACTGGCAGCGTTTCACGACGCTGCTCTCCGCAGAGGTCATCTGTAAATTTATGAAGCCACTGACCAGTGATGACCGCAAAGATGTATTTATTGTTGACGACAGCCTTTTTGACCGTTCACGGTCAAAAAAGGTGGAATTGCTCGCCAGGGTTTTTGACCACTGCTCCATGAAATACAGATTTGGATTCCGTATGCTGACACTCAGCTGGTCTGATGGGAATTCCATGGTCCCTGTCACACACTGTCTCCTTTCCGCTGCCGATGATAAGAACCTGCTCTGTCAGGGCACGGAACATGACGGACGCTCCCTTGCAGGAAAAAGGCGTCTCCAGGCACGCCGTAAGGCCACGGATGTAATGGTGGAACTGGTCCATGCTGCACAGGGAGCAGGCATCACTGCCAGATACATCCTGTTTGACAGCTGGTTTTCCGCGCCCAAGACTATACTTGCGCTGAAAAAAGAGGAGCATCTTGATACCATAGCAATGCTGAAGAAGAATAAGACAAAATATACCTACAATAGTGAAAGATGCAATGTAAAGCAGATATACAGCCGAAATAAAAAACGCAGGGGACGTTCACGTTATCTGCTTTCCGTCATCGTGGATATTGGAAAAGATAGCGAGAGCATTCCGGCAAAGCTCGTGTTTGTCCGTAACAAGGGCAACTGCAAAGACTGGCTGGTACTGGTGAGCACGGATACGGAACTTTCAGAAGAAGAGGTCATCCGTATTTATGGAAAACGTTGGGATATCGAGGTATTTTTCAAAGCATGCAAGTCATACCTTAAACTTGTGAAAGAATACAGGGGGATATCCTATGATGCCATGAATGCGCATGTCGCAATCGTCTTTGCCAGATATATGATGTTATCAGTGGCACAAAGAGAAAATGAGAATGACAAAACAATATGCGAACTATGTTTCTGCCTGCTGGACGAAATGGAGGACATCACATTTAACCAGTCCATGCGGATCATACTTGATGCGCTGATGGATGCTGTTATGGAATATTTCCACATCAGTGAAGCCCAGCTGGATGAATTCACCGCCAGCTTTATTCGGCGTCTCCCTAAATACATGCAGGATGCCTTGGAGTGGAGGGAAACAGCTGCATGAGGGTATTTTGCGGGCTAAAGTGTTGGTTTTTCAAGGTTCAAATCCCATTTTTAGTATGGGAAGTTTGAGTTAGGAACTAAAAACAAAGGCAGGCATTAGGGATATTCCTATGATTGATCAGGTATATGATGCTTTAAAAGCGGAATATAAGGTACAGCAGGAAAGAGGATTCCCCACTCCTACAATAAGCGGCATGACTGGATTCATATTTGTGAATGAGGAAGGTAGGCTGCGCTCCCCAGAGGCAATTAACAGAGCAATCGACACAATAACAAGATGGTGCAACAAAGAGGAAGAGCAAAAAGCTCAGGAAGAAAACAGAGAACCCATTATCATCCCTCATTTCAGTTGTTACGTTTTTCGCCATGCGTTTTGCACACGGTTTTGCGAAAATGAAACGAACATCAAGGTAATTCAGGAGATAATGGGTCATGCAAACATCTCCATAACGATGGATATATATGCCAAAGCTACGGAGGAAAAGAAAAAGCAAGCATTGGACGAACTGTCCAAGAACCTAAAAATCTTTTAACATTGCAATTTAATATCTTCAAGGGAGTGTCTGACGCTGTTCTTCAAGATAAAAATTGACAACAATTTTGACAATAAATTTTATAAAAACCGTACTGAACAGTACCGAATAATACTTTTTTGAAAAACTCCTTAGAGCTTTTCTGGTTCCGGATATTCTACACCGAAAGTATCGACGGTAACACTCTGCATTACTTGATCTTCAAGGGGTCTGTCGGAATAATCGGTAGCTGTTTCAGCGATGTGGTTCACCACATCCATACCTTCTATTACTTTTCCAAATGCCGCATAAGCGCCGTCCAGATGAGGGCTTGTCTTGTGCATGATAAAGAACTGGCTTCCAGCGGAGTCGGGCATCATGCTTCTTGCCATGGAGAGAATACCTGGTGTGTGCTTTAAGTCATTTTCAAAGCCATTCTGCGCAAACTCTCCGGCGATGGAGTAGCCTGGGCCACCGGTTCCAGTGCCTTCGGGGCAGCCGCCCTGGATCATAAAGCCGTTGATGACTCTGTGGAAGATCAGACCGTTGTAGTAACCCTTGTTTACCAGACTAATAAAATTATTGACCGTATTTGGTGCGATTTCAGGATAAAGCTCTGCTTTGATGAGATCGCCGTTTTTCATTTCAATCGTAACAACTGGATTCTGTGCCATAAGATATCTCCTTTTCTTTCATATACTTTCGAAGGCTCTTTACATATCATGCGTAAAGAAATTCGATAAGTACATTTCCTTTATATTTTCTTTATATCGATACTGACCTATTATACAATGAAAAGGGTATAAATGGTAGACTTCATCAAAAAAATTTCTAAAAAGATGCAACGAATTAGATATTAACTTCGAATATATATTAAGAATATGTCGAGAGGTATTTGATTTTTACAGATACAGCGCATGGGAGGTGAGGGAGTGGAGCAGGAGCAAAAATGGATTCGGAAGATTCAGCGCAAGGGCTCACGGGAAGCCGCGGATTGCCTGATCCGGGCTTACTATGATGAGATATACCGTTTTGTGTATCGGCAGGTGGGAGACAAGGAGGATGCTATGGATCTGACGCAGAATATCTTTGTGGCGGTGCTGCGCTCCCTGCCAGAGTATCGGCCAAGACGGGCGCGCTTTCGCACATGGCTTTATGCAGTGGCAAACAATAAAATCATTGATGCCCGCAGGAAGGTACAGATAGCCCAGATCTCGGCATACTCGTTTGAGGAGTTGGAGCCTCCTGCAAATGATGATTTTGTATCCCGCATACAGGACAGAATGTTTCTGGCTCAGATTGAGAAGTATGTGTCTGGTCAGGCTTTGGAGCAGCAGAAGGTTTTTCGGCTGCGGGTATATGCAGGGCTGTCGTTTCCCGAGATTGCAGAGACATTGGGAGAGCAGGAAGCGGCGGTGAAGGCGCGTTACTATCGTTTGGTTGAAAAGATCAGAAAGGAGTTTTCGGATTATGAAGGGTAGGCATGAGGTTCAGAAGCAGATTCCAATGGAGAATCCGATAGGGGTTTCCTTGCCGTCGGAGGAGGAAAAAAACAGGTCTGTTATGTGGATTCTTGATACTGCGATGCCGCAAAAGAACAGTGTCTGGCAGGAATTGTACCAAACGGCAAATGCAGTTGGGGTGCGCACCCTGTTTTTCGGTGTCGGTGATTGTTTCTTTTTGACAGTCCTTGTGCTGTGTGTCTGTCTGTTTCCGGCAGCGGCAATGATGGTCAAAATGGTTCGTATGGCACCATGCCTGTTTTTGCTTTCGCCGGCTTTTTATGCTCTGGCGCATTTCCTGACGATGTGGAAGGAATATCAGACACGGACGCTGGAGTGGAAACAGACGTGGCGCATATCGTTTCGGACGGTCATGGCGCTTCGTATGTTAGTGTTGGGGGCGATCTCAGTGGTGGGAAGTATTCTGATCTGTGCAGTGTTGTGGAGCCTGTCAAAACAGATGGTGTCCTTTGTTTGGATGTTGTCGGTGGCGTTTTCTGCACTTTTCCTATATGGAGGGAGTTCCCTGTTCTGTCAACGCTTATGGGGAATGCGTGCTGTTGTGATGGTTCCGTTTGTGTGGATTTTAGTCAGTCTGGTGCCAGTGCTATGGGAGCCTGCATCAATCTGGCTGATGCAGATACCAGTCTATGTGTTTCTGCTTGTTGCAGTGGCGGGAGGGGGACTTTATTTTGTGCAGATGTATTATTTTGTTACTGCCAGAGCTCTGAAAATGGGTGAGATATAGTATGAAGGGAGAATAATTATGCTATCTGTTGATCGTGTTACGAAATGTTATGGGGATTTCACTGCGCTGGAGGACATCAGTCTGGATTTCACGCAGGGGGTATATGGGCTTCTTGCTCCAAATGGCGCCGGAAAGTCCACATTGATGAAAATGCTGGCAACGCTGCTGTTTCCCACGAAAGGAAAGATCTTGTGGGACGGGGAAGATATCGTTTCCATGGGGGAGGATTACCGCGGGTTTCTGGGGTATCTTCCGCAGGATTTTGGGTATTATCCGAATTACACGCCGCGCCAGTTCATGCGCTATGCGGCTGCGCTACAAAAGCTTGCACGTGCAGAGGCAGATCAGAGAATCAGTCATTTGCTGGAATTGGTAGGGCTGTCCGACGCCGCAGATAAAAAGTTAAAGAAACTTTCCGGCGGTATGCTGCAGCGGGTGGGCATTGCGGTTGCCATGTTAAATGAACCGAAACTTCTGATACTGGACGAGCCGACGGCGGGGTTAGACCCAGGGGAGCGGGTGCGGTTCCGCAATCTGATCCATGCGCTGGCAAATGACAGAATTGTTATTTTATCCACGCATATTGTGTCGGATATTGAAACGATTGCGGGACAGATCATCATGCTGCGCGACCACAGGCTGCTTTGTTGTGACACTCCTTCACAGATCTGCAGTCGCTTTCGGGGGAAGGTTTTCCAGATTCCGGCGGATGTACAGCTCAGACCGCACCAGCATGTCCTCAGCGAAGGACAGGGTGAAAATGGGACGGTATTGCGTATTTTGTCAGAAATGCCGCCGGCGGATGGTGTTGCTGTCGCACCAACTTTGGAGGATGCGTTTCTTGCGATTTACGCTTCGGGAGAAAGAGAGCATTTTCAATAGGCTGCAAATTTGTTGATGGGAACGAAAGGAAAGAGAACAGCAGGGCAGTGGATTTTATAAAAGAAGGGAGTTTATTGTGGGACTGATAGCATATGAAGCAAAAAAAGTATTCTGCATTCCGGCGTTGTGGGGATTTTTCGCGTTGAGTTTTATATTTAATATTCTGTTGATTGCTGGTCAGGGTTATGAGCGGGACTATTTTAATCAGGAAAGAATCGCGGCGGAACAATCTGTTTTTGATACAGACGAAAAGGATAATGTTTTTGTGGGGTATGATACAGGGAAGTTAGCGGCATTTTATTCGGATATCGTGAAGGAATCTCCTATGGCGATCCGATGGGTGGAGAGAAAGTATGCGCTTTTGCAGCCGCGTGCGGAGCATCTTGCAGAAAGCGGTGCAGCGTTGGATTTTTATGCAGGTGATATCACGTATGAATCGCATCAGTTTCTCTTTAGTTCACTGATACGTGCGATACTTGCGGAGGGGAGCATCTGCGCGATGCTTATGGTTTTATATCTGATGGGTTATGAGCAGATGAACCACACGGCTGGGCAGGTATGTGCGAGCAGGACAGGGCGGCGGCTGTGGGTGGACAAGCTGGCGGCGGCAGTATTGTCAGCTGTGATTCTGTATTTTCTGCTGGTGGGCGTCACTCTGTTGGTATATTTTAATCTGTGGGATTACAGTGGTGTGTGGCAGGATAGTGTGTCCAGCAGGTTCAATTACTTGACAGATATGCTCTATACGCGGCCATTTCTTACGTGGCATGACTTTACGGTGGGTGAATATCTTGCATCAGTTTTATCGTTAGGTGCGGCACTGGTGGTGGTGTTTGGTTTGATGGCTGCAGTTTGTGCTATGATGTTTCGCAATGTATACGGTGCGGCATTGGTGCTTGCGCTGGTTCTGTTTGGAGGTATTGGGCTGGGAAGCCTGTTTTCACAGTGCAAGGCATGGGGAATGTATTTTATTACCACGATGCAGCCGTCGGCAGTCTGGCTCAGTGTAAATGTCTGGTTCACGGAATCAGGGATCAGTGCGTTTCTGCCATGGCAAGAGGTCATTTCGGTGGCGCTTCATCTGATGGTATGCGGCATTGTGGTTACGATATTATTGAGGTGTTTTATGAGTAAAGATATTATGTGAGTGTGCATATATGACGGTTTTATTATGAGAGAAATAATTTATGGAAAATGATTTCCTCAGCTTGATTAAAATGGATATGCATTTAAGGAAGTTGTCTGTGTGACCTGTAATAGTGCGGATAGAACTTTATGAGTGTATATAAAAGAGTAGTAAAAAGAGAGGAGTTTAAGAAATGAGACTATTGGGGTGGGAATTGCGAAAGATTGTAAATCCGGGCATTATAGCGGCGGTTGTACTGTTGGGAGTGGTGTATTATTTTTTATTTGCTGAATTTTATATACAATATTTCTGTAATGGGGCAAATGCGGAGGCGGAGTTTGCGCTGTCTTCAGAGTGGGCAGTTAAGTATGGTGTGACAATGGAAGCTTCCGAACGTGCAGAGCTTGATGCGCAGCTTGCAGATGAGCTGGAAATTTTCAGGAAAGGACTTTTGTTGATTCCGGAGGCTTTGGAGGCAGGGATTGTGGATTATGGCAGCTTTTGTGAATATACGGACAGATATCTGGAACGCACTGCGGCGGGGGGAAATGTGGCAGACATGGAACAGGAGCGGCTGCGCTGGCAGATTATGGGTAGGACAAACTATTACAGGATTCAGGCATTGGAGCAGTTTATTGCTTCTTATGACAGGGTTTCCAGTGGGGGGATTAGTGGAAGAACGCTGCCAGATTACTATACAGCTGCCATGCGTCGGCGTGACAATGAATTGATGCAGTCCGAGCAGAAATATGGTTTTTTCCCGACTTGTGTCTATGACTCCACGCGGGAATATGGGCGGTATCTGGCAGTCTGGTGTGTGCTGAGTATTATCCTGCTGCTTTCGCCAGTGCTGGTGCGTGACCGTCTGTGCAGGACGCGTGCGCTGCAGTGGAGTTCTAGCTGTGGGAGAACAATTCTGCGGACACAGATGACGGCAGCGTGCATTGTGGGATTTGTGGTTACGGTGGTGAATCTGGTCGTGTATGGAATTCCTTTTCTGCGGCAGAATCCGCTGATTTTCAAGGACTTTGGCTTGGAAAGTTTATGGGGCAGCGCGGCGCCTTGGTTCGACTGGACTTATGGGACGTATCTGATTGTTCTGGCAGGACTGATTCTGGTCCTATCCATGGCGACAATACTCTTGACAGTATTTCTTTCTCAATATAGTGGAAATTATATTCCCATGCTCCTGAAGGCATTACCGCTGTTTGTCGTGTTAGGGCCTACGATCGGAAGCTGGGTGATGGATAATACCTTTTATTTTCGCGAGTTGTGGAAAGGGCTGCCAATTGGCGGATTCTGCGGCATGGAGACTGTGATGGCGGTGTTTCTTCTGGTATTGGGTATTGGGTTTTGCGTGTCAGCAGGCATGCGGCAGAGCAGGGTGGAACTGTATTAGTGGAGCAGCTTAAAACGGTCTGCGATCTCCTTTGCAGAGGAAAGGACAAAATGATCCAATTCCTCTTTTGACAGATATGTATCATGTTCTATAATGTTTGCAGCACCGTTGGTATAAAAATCGAGAATAAAGCGCCTGCGCTCTTCAAAGGCATTTTCTGCGAAGAACTCAACGTAGGTGTTTTGGATATTCGGGTTCTCGCGATAAATGCGGAATGCCTCAAATGCGGGATTCGCTTTCAGATACATAAAATCCAAGTCGTACCAGTCCTTTTTGACTGTCTGCCAGAACAGCTCACGGTTGTTTTGGAACAATACACTTTGTTTTTCCTTTGCCGGATAGACGATATCCCTTGCCCAGAGTTTATCTGTTAGCAGATGTGCTAGGTAGCCCAGGAAAAATGCGTATTCTTCCTTTGTATATGAGGAACAGTGTTTTGGAGTGAAGTACCGTGCGATGAATAAATCCTCGTGTATGTTTTTGATTCCGTTTCCATCTAAAGAGCGGAAATGGGAGATTGCCGCGTCCGGAGTAAAGCCTGTGCCGTCTGCTGTCGGAACGCCGCTGTCGGGCGCGATATTTCCCAGAACAAACATGTCTGTCGGTTCAATATGTAATTGTTGATAAAGTTGTTGTGCAACTCGTAAATGAATTATCCACGAAGCCATAATTTATATTATCCCATATCCCATCTCTTCTGCAACGGTGGACCAAAATGTGTTTTCATTGCAGAAGGCATCTGTATCAAGTGCTGTGATCAGTTCCCTAAAATTAGTTTCATATGTTTCTAAAAATTCTTCTGTCGGATGATCTGGATAGGGAGTTTCACCATACTGATAATATAGTTGTATTTCTTTGATAAAGGTCTCGATGTCTTTGGCAATATAGGTCAGTCCCTGTGCGTCGCCTTCATACATAGTATCCAGATAAATGACGCGCCCATCAGATGCGGTACCGATGAAGTTTCCAACGTCATCTTTGGCGATAATCTTATAAGTCTGTCCACCAAAATCCATTTGGAAAAAGTCCTGATTCTGTAAAAATCGGATAGCAAAAAAATCTTCGCTGGGTAAGGAAATGTTTTGGTTCATTGTGTGCAGGTCTCCTGTATTTTGCAAGTGCTATGACTGTAATATAGGATTCATTTTACTATGTAATTAGGCAATAATCAATAGATAACATGTCTTGCGTTGCGCGTGTTCTGGTCTGAAAAATTCTGTTTGGATAACATGACGAGGAAAATATGGATGTTATATGGTACTTTGTCAGGTTGTCATAACAGATAGGTTGTTATATAATGTGTTTATAAATTAAAAAATAACATTACAGTTCCTTAGGGTGTGTTTGAAAAATAGAAAAGCCGCAAATGACTGGAGGCGTGGAAATGGGTAGTAAGATTGTAGTAAATTTAGGGATACAACAGTTTGATAAATTGATCGAAGAGAAGAAATTTTATATAGACAAGACAGGATTTATCAAAGAATGGTGGGAGGCTGGTTCGGATGTGACGCTCATCACGCGCCCGCGCAGGTTTGGCAAAACGCTTAACATGAGTATGGTCGAGTGTTTTTTCTCCAATAAATATGCAGGCAGGGGCGATTTGTTTGAAGGACTCTCTATATGGGGGGAGTTTCCTTTTCAGGAGCTGCAGGGGACATTTCCTGTGATTTTTCTGAGCTTTGCGAGTATTGAGACAGCGGAATATAAAGGAATGTTATATAAGATATCAGAGGAGGTGACAAGACTGTATACACAGAACCATTATCTTCTCGAAGGAGATTTCCTGAGTAAAGGTGAGAGGGAGTACTTTGAACATATTAAGCCTGGGATGGATGGCGAAATGACAACGGGTGCGATCAGTATGATGGCAGGATTTCTATATCGCTATTATAACAAGAAAGTAATCATTATTCTTGATGAATATGACACTCCGATGCAGATGGCATGGCTGCATGGTTATTGGGATGAAGCGGTTCTTTTTTTCGGCGGTCTTTTCAGCAATACCTTTAAGAACAATCCTTATTTATACCGTGGATTGATCACAGGGATCACGAGAATTTCCAAAGAGAGTATCTTTTCCAGTTTGAATAATCTGGATGTGATTACTACAACCTCTAATGACTATGCAGCATTTTTTGGATTTACAGAACAGGAGGTTTTTGCTGCGCTTGATGAAGCGGGATTGGGAGACCAAAAGCAGCATGTGAAGAAATGGTATGATGGCTTTACATTTGGCAAGTATACTGATATTTATAATCCATGGTCAATTGCCTCATTTATTAAGAATAATGGCGAATATGGTTCTTACTGGACAAACACAAGCTCCAACGGATTGGTAAATTCACTGGTGCAGAAAGGAAATGCCGACATCAAGAAAATGATGGAGGATCTTTTACAGGGAAAGGATATTGTGACTGAGATTGACGAGCAGATTGTTTTTAACCAGCTTGACGGGGATGCGGATGCGGTTTGGAGTATGCTGCTCGCAACAGGTTATCTGAAAGTCAGGAATCTGGAATATGTCGGAGAACGAAAAGAAAAAGTATATACATTGGCGCTCACGAACATGGAAGTAGAGGGTATGTTTGAAAAGATGGTAAATGGTTGGTTCAAGGGTGATGTCAGGGTTTATTACAATGAGTTCATTAAGGCGCTTTTGACTGACAATGTCAAAAAGATGAACACGTTCATGAACAAGGTAGCCCTCAATACATTCAGTTCTTTTGACAGTGGAAATAAGCCTTCTGATGAAGCGGAGCCAGAGCGATTTTACCATGGTTTTGTACTCGGCATGGTGGTCAATATGGCTGATACGTATAAGGTGCGCTCAAACCGTGAAAGTGGTTATGGCAGGTATGATGTGATGATTGAACCGCTTGACAGGAGTGGGAAGGCATTTATCTTTGAATTTAAAGTATTAGATCCAGACGAGGATGAAGAGACATTAGAGGACACGCTTGCAAATGCGCACATGCAGATTGAGGAAAAGCAGTATGAGGCAGAGCTGGTTTCAGAAGGCTTTATTCCAGTGCAGATACGGAAATATGGGTTTGCATTTCAGGGCAAGAAGTGTCTGATTGGATAGAGGATACATTACTTGGAGGAAGTTATGGCAGATTATATTTTGATCGTGGAAGATGACAATGACATCAATCATATGCTCTCCGATCTGTTAGGCGGTCAGGGTTATCGGACTGCGTCAGCTTTTTCAGGAACGGAGGCATTATTATATATAGAAAAGGAAGCGCCATCAGCAGTGCTCCTTGACCTGATGCTTCCGGGAATGACAGGGGAGGAGCTTTTGTCGCGCATCAAGAAATTGGATACAGCAATCTCGGTGCTCGTCTCCTCAGCAAGGGACGACGTGCGCACAAGGGTGGAGCTTTTGCGTGCCGGTGCAGATGACTATGTGGTGAAGCCGTTTGATACGGATGAACTGCTGGCAAGACTCGAGGCAGTGTTGCGCAGGAATGAACAGGGAAAACAAAGCGGGAATGGTACCAAAGGCAAAACAAGACTGATTTATAAGGATATTGTGATGGAACCCGAGGATTTCAGTATTACCGTATCTGGACAGGAAATTACGCTTACGCGGCGTGAATATCTGATTCTTGAACTGCTGATCCGCAATCCGGGAAAGGTATTCACCAAAAACAATATCTACGAATCTGTCTGGAACGAGGAATATCTCGGTGAGGACAATGCAGTCAACGTACATATCAGCAATATCCGCCAGAAACTTGCAAGGGCAAACAGTGAGGAGACCTATATCCAGACCGTGTGGGGGATTGGATTTAAGATGAAATAAAAAGATGCTAATTTGAAAATAACACCTTTGATTTGATAGTCAAGCTCAGGGTTATCATGATCACCATTTGCTTTCTTGATGCGCTGCAAATTCATATAGGTATCAATCGTCGCATTTATGACTTCTTCACGCGTCATACGATCACCACCTTTTTTATGAAAATATAGTTGATTGTTTCACTTATATTATAATGGAATACATTAAGGTGTAAAGTGTTGGATAAAACTTTAAGATTTCTTTATACTTTTCCTAAAGTTTCTAAAAAGAGCCTTGCTAAACTAAATATATCAAAACAAATAATCTGGCATGTGCGGAACTTAAATTGAATATAGGAAAGGAACATAGAAATGAGTATGGAATATGTATTGAGAACACATAATCTGACAAAGACATTCGGGAAGCACAAGGCAGTCTATAATGTCAGCATGAATGTCAGAAAAGGTGACATCTATGGGTTTATCGGGAAAAATGGCGCGGGAAAGACCACTTTTATGAAAATGGTGTCGGGGCTTGCCAATCCAACAGAAGGCACGATTGAGCTGTTCGGGGAAAAGAGCGAACAGATGTACTCCAAGAGAAAAAACATTGACCTATTTGGAAGATCCAAGGTAGAATTACAGCGAAAACGCATCGGCTGTTTAATTGAAGAGCCAGGGTATTATCCAGGTATGACGGCAGCGGAAAACATGGAAGTCGTGCGCCGGAATCTGGGGATAGCCGAGAAAAAAGTCATACCAGAATTGCTGCATTTTGTAGGGCTTACGGATACCAAAAGAAAAAAAGTAAAATATTTTTCGATGGGAATGAAGCAGAGGCTTGGAATCGCCATTGCCCTGATGAGGAACCCAGACTTTCTGATTCTGGACGAGCCGATCAACGGTCTTGATCCGTCCGGAATCAAAGAAATCCGCGATTTACTCATAAAATTGAATAGGGAGAGACAAATCACCATTTTGATATCAAGCCACATTTTAGGAGAGTTGTCAAAAGTTGCAGCCAGATATGGCATTATCAGGGACGGTTCCCTGATCGAAGAGTTTGACGCGGAGGAGCTGGAGGACAGATGCAAGCGGTGCCAGAAGGTGGTTGTGGACGATACTGCCGCTGCGGCACGGATTTTGGAGGAAGGTCTTGGCATTAGAAATTATGATGTGCCTGACCGATCTGTGATTCGCATTTTCGAGCGGCTTGAGGAGGCAGCTGATATCAATAAGGCATTGATCACGGGCGGTGTCGCGTTGCAGGAAAGCATGTTAGTAGGACAGGATTTGGAAGGGTATTTCATGGATCTGCTTGGTGATGGCGCAATCGGGACAAAACGATAATTTATTGTAATGGAGGAATGGGTTTGGATAAAATGGAGGTTTGAAAATGAATAATCTATTCAGTGCGGAATTATATAAATGGAAGAAGAGCAGAGGTTTTTATGTTTGTCTGCTGTCAGCAGTGTGCTGTATTGTAATAATCTGGCTGTCATTTCTGCTTGCAGATCGGATTGAGAGTGGGCAGATTGAAAATGGAACGATGGGTATCACTGTATCACAAGAAACACTTGAGGAAGGGCAGAGCGAAAGTTTCCTGGATGCGATCGACATCATGCAGATCGTGCAGACCTTTATAGGCGGCGGATTTTCCACACTATTTATAGCAATCTTTATCTGCATATGGGTGATTGGCGAGTATGGGAAAGGCGCAGTCAAGAACGTAGTAGGAAAGGGGTATTCCCGCAACAGTATTTTTCTGACAAAATATTTTTCGTCTATTTTGATTTCACTGGTATTGGATATTGCAATCGTCATAGCATCGGTGCTGACTGGCATGGCAGTGATGGGAACAGCGCGGATTGGGGAAAACTTTTTTAAGGATTGTCTGGCTTATGTGGGCGTGCAGCTGATGCTCAGTGTAGCATTTTCCGGCATTATTGCAGCCATCGGCGAATTTACCAGGAATCTGGCAGCTGGAATCGGCATCAGTATTTTATTGACGGCACTGTCCTCTACATTTGCAAATGGACTGGATCTGCTTTTCAAGGCAATGCACATTGATTTTAGGGTGAGCGCTTACTGGATTACCAATGTGATCGAGAATTGCCCGATTGAAGGAATCAATATCGATGTTGTGGGTAGTGCCATCGCTGTCACGATCATGTGGACAGTAATTTCACTGTTTGCAGGTATGGTACATTTTCATGAGGCTGATGTCTGAATGAAAATCGGATATGGAGGAGCGATATGCAGAATGTGCTTTATTGGATGGCCGCTTTACTTATATTTATGACATGTGTGTCAGTTTTATTGGCGGCACGTCTTGGGCGATACAGGCGGCAGACCAGACATATGATAGAAGAGCTTTCGATGCTGCGGCAGGAGGATACCAATTACAGGCTATCCTCCTGTTGTCATGCCGGAAGAACACAGGAGATCATCACACTCTTTAATGAGATCGTGGAAAACTACCGCAGAGAGATGATCATATTAAAAAGGGAGAACCGCACTTACAGGCAGAGTATTACGAGTATTTCGCATGATATCCGCACCCCGCTCACCAGTGCAAAGGGTTATCTGCAGATGCTGTCAAAAGATACGCTTTCTGATGATGACATGAAGAAACATCAGGAATATATCGCGACAGTGGAACGCCGTGTGGATGATGTGACCGACTTGTTGAACCAGCTTTTTGAATATGCGAGAGTCGAGGCAGGAGAGTTGGAGTTTGTCATGGAACGGATCAATCTGGCAAATTTGTTTCTTGATACGGTGTCAATGTTTTATAATGACTTTTTAAATATAGACTATGAGCCCGTAATCGATGTCCCGTCGGCACCCTGTTATGTTCTTGCAGATCGAAATGCACTTGTCAGAATCATTGAAAATCTGATTAAAAATGCACTTGTCCATGGAACAGGAGAATATCATTTTTCTTTGAGAACACATGATGGTCAAGTCTGCCTGCGCGTGTCAAACAGGACAGATCACATTGAGCAGAAAGACCTTGACCGGATATTTGACCGTTTTTACACGACAGACACCTCACGGACGCACAAAACGACGGGACTTGGACTTGCGATTGTAAAGCAATTTGCAGAACGCATGAACGGAGAAGTGTCAGCATCGCTCCAAGGTGACATTTTTATGGTGGATATTGTGTTCCAGCTTGGTTAAACTGTTGACGGGGTATTATTTTTACTATATAATTGTATTAAAAAAAATACAATGATGTAATATATATAAAGTGATTAATTTTTGCTGCTCTTTGTTAGCATCTACTTTTTACAGATTTCTGGGTGATTTGAATAGAGCCTTGTATTTTCAAATCCAAGATTTTAAGTAACAAAAAGTGTATATATGGGCATGAGCAAAAATCAAACACGATATATATAGAACAGGAAAAGTATTAGAAATCATTTGAAAGAATGGAAATACTTCTTGAAAAGGGGAAATAGATGGAAAAACGAAATTACAGGGCAAGGGCTAAAATCAACCTGGCGCTTGATGTGTGCCGGCGACTTGAAAACGGATACCATGAAGTGAAGATGGTCATGCAGACAGTTGACCTCTATGATGAGCTGGAATTTAAGATGAGAAATGATCCTGACATCATACTGTCTGTAAGCAGTAAGGATTATCTGGGGGATTTGGAAAACAACCTGATTTTTCGTGCAGCCAAACTCATGAAACAGCAATACAATATACAGCATGGTGTGGAGATTAAACTCAAAAAAAATATTCCGGTAGCAGCGGGAATGGCAGGCGGGAGCACTGATGCGGCAGTGACAATGCTTGCCATGAACGAGCTGTATGAGCTGGGACTATCCAAAGAACAGCTTATGGAAATAGCAGTAAGGCTTGGCGCTGATATTCCGTTCTGTATTATGGGAGGAACTGCTCTGGCAGAGGGAATCGGTGAGAAGCTGTCGCCGCTTCCGGCACCGCCAAAGGCTTTGCTGCTGATTGTGAAACCGCCGATCATGGTGCCGACACAATGGGTTTACGAACATCTTCAGCTTGATACGATCGGGCATCATCCAGATATTGATGGTATGGTTGACGCCTTAAAACAGGGGGATTTAAAGGGAATCACTGACCGCATGGAAAATGTGATGGAGACTGTGACGGAGAAGAAGCATCCCATTATCACGGACATCAGGAAAATGATGCTTGGAAACGGGGCGATGAATGCTGTGATGAGTGGGAGTGGTCCAAGTATCTTTGGTGTTTATACAGAGGAGGATACAGCGAGGGCGGCAGCTGTATATGTCGATCAGACACTTAAGACAAAGGGAATTGATGCACAGGTAAACGTTACTGGATTTTATAACTAGGAGGGCAGATATGAGCATGATGAAGGACGATGAATATTTACCGCTCAGGGACGTGGTGTTCAATACACTACGGCAGGAGATACTCACCGGAAAGCTCAAACCCGGAGAGCGTCTAATGGAAATTCATCTGGCAAATAAGCTCGGTGTGAGCCGCACGCCAATACGCGAAGCCATCAGGAAGCTGGAGCTGGAAGGGCTGGTGATCATGATACCAAGGCGCGGGGCGGAGGTGGCACAGATCACGCTGAAGAGCCTTCAGGATGTCATGGAGGTAAGGCGTGCATTGGACGTGCTTGCGATTGAACTTGCCTGTGAGCGCATGGAACAAGAAGATTTAGACAGCCTCTATCAGGCGTGTGAGAACTTCAAGGCAGCTGTCAAGACAAAAGATACAAGAATGCTTGCAGAGGCAGACGTGGCATTTCATGACAAGATTGTATTATCTACAGGAAATACAAGACTCATACAGCTGGTCAGCAACTTGTCAGAGCAGATGTACCGCTATCGTTTTGAGTACCTGAAAGATGCCTCGTCCCACGAGATGCTGCAGCAGGAGCATCTGGAAATGTACCAGAGCATTCTGAAAAAAGATAAGATCACTGCGGCAGATGTGGTGAGAAAGCACATCAATAATCAGGAGGAAGCCATTATCAAGCAGCTTCAGCTTGAAAAAGATGATCGGAGAAAAAATGTATAAACATTTTATTTATGTCCATACTTACTAATAGAAGCAAATGGGAGGTATGGACATATGTTTTTGCGGAAAAAATGGTTGAAAAATATATTGATGGTTTTCGGTGTCGTGTTGTGGGTTGGTGCGCTTAGTCCTGAGATTTTTATTCAGTCGGGACGTAGTTGTATTCTCGATGAGAATGGCGAGGAGCTTACAGCTGAGGATGCAGAGGAATTTATGGAAGCATATTTTTATGGAAATGCAGGTAAAAATGCAGATGACACAATAGAGATTCACTATAAATTTGCGTTGTTGGAGTTATTTAACTAGACCACGCAGCAACGCGGGAGGTAGAAAGTGTGAAATAAGGACACTTTCAAACTATTGATTGGTATGTGTGCCAGAGCACGCAGGGGGTATAACTATGACAAAGGAAGTGCTGGTATCGATACGCGGACTGCAGTTCGTTGACAATGAGGTGGGGCAGTCGGCTTCCGACGAGGAGCTTGACCAGATTGAGACAATCTGTCCCGGAGAATATTATTACCGCAACAATGCACATTATATACGATATGAGGAGATCATGGAAGATTTTCCAGAATCGGTTAAAAATATGATCAAGCTGAAAGGAAAAGAATTTTCACTCTGGAAAAAAGGTCCGATCAATGTGCAGCTGATGTTTTCAGAGGGGAAAAAAACCATGACAGATTACGCTACTCCTTTCGGAAATATTCTGGTTGCGATGGACACCCGGGAAGTCAATGTGATGGAGCGTGAGGACTGTCTGGAAATACATATTGCCTATGGGCTTGAGGCGAATTACCAGTTTATAGCAGACTGTAACATTACGATTGAGATTAAGAGCAAATAATAGGAACAATCAGAGATTGTTCCTATTATTCACTGCATTGGTTCCTGTGGATTGTCCCTGCGGATCTCATCAAGCAGATGCTTCATGCGCCGCTCCATCTCGGAAAGTTCTCCAGAGTAATTGCGAAATGCATCAGTGGTCTCGTCAGGCGTTTCACCCTTATAGCAGATGCGGTGCTCCATACTTGCCCATAGATCCATGGCAAGTGTGCGGAATTGTATCTCTACCGGATAGTACTGCATTCCCTCAATGCGGTACACTGGTATGCCAAGGACCATATGATAGCTCTTGTATCCGCTGTCCTTGGGATAGTGGATATAGTCACTTTCTTTCAGGATCAGCAAGTCTGTCTGAGTCTTTACGAGCGAGAGAATGCTGAAAATATCCTCCACAAAATAACAGATTACACGGATTCCTGCAATGTCTGTCAGGTTATCTTTTGCAGTGTAAGCTGTGACTGGGAGATTTTTGCTGGAAAGCTTTTTCTCTATGCTCTTTCTGCTCTTGATACGCGCCTGTATATTGTGGATTGGATAATCTCTGTATTTTTTTCGGTAGTCTTCATTCAATCCGTTCATACGGACTTCAAGCCTTGTCATGGCTTCGCGGTACGGTTCTACGAGCTGGTCGTACTCTTCCTGAGGGATACGCTCTGTTTTGGAAGGTGATATAAAAGAGAGAGTCTTTGGCGGTTCATAGATACCTTCGCTGTTCATTTCCTTCACTATATCATGCTGAAATTCATTTTTCCTTGCGATCAATATTTTCGCCCCCTGATGCATGCAGTTATATTGATATAATTGAATTGACCCCTTTTGCCACTCTAATATATTATGCACATTTTCGTGATTGTTTCATGTTAAAACAGAAAAGAAAGAATGTGCGTGAAGCTTCTGCATGCTTTTATTACTTCTATATATTCAATATAGCTCAAAACTGCTGTGAAAGCAATGAGAAATGTATAAAATTAACAAAAAATATATAAAACGGTCATACTTTTTGTTAATATTGTGTTACAATGCAAAAAGGGGAAGGAAACATTATACAAAAACAGTGGAAAAGATATCATGGTTGGTGCTATACTATAGCTATGTGAAGGCAGAATGGGTAAGGCATCAAAAATAAGGATTGAATATATTTGTAATTTGTAAAAAGGAAAGGATGGACAACACATGAAAATTGCATTGATCAACGAAAACAGCCAGGCGGCAAAAAATGCCATGATCTGCGAGACACTCAAGAAGGTCGTAGAGCCCATGGGACATGAGGTATTTAACTATGGAATGTACACTGCAGAGGACGAGCATCAGCTGACTTATGTGCAGAACGGTATTTTGGCAGCAGTACTTCTGAATTCCGGGGCTGCGGATTTTGTCATAACAGGTTGTGGTACAGGCGAGGGCGCAATGCTTGCGTGCAACGCATTTCCTAAGGTGCTCTGCGGACATATCGAGTCACCGCTTGACGCATATCTGTTCTCACAGGTAAA
>CAMWLV010000045.1 GCA_947175175.1 uncultured Lachnospiraceae bacterium | reverse complement strand
TATATCAGGCGGACTGGCTGCTGCGGTTTTATCAGTTCCGGGTGGATGAGCTGTTGAATGAAAAGCACCAGAATTTCAATGTGCTATTAGATCCGAAGTGTGACTGGGCGCTGCAGCATTTGGAACAGTTTCCAGTCGAAATCAACAGGGCAGACTACCAGATACTGCTGCGTGTGCCAGGGATAGGGGTGAAGAGCGCGCAGCGTATCTGCAAAGCGAGGAAAAGCGGGGCGCTCAATTTTGACAATCTCAAGAAAATCGGTGTGGTCTTAAAGCGCGCATTGTATTTTATCACCTGCAATGGGAAAATGATGTATCCCACAAAGATTGAGGAAGACTATATCACACGAAATCTCCTGGCAGAGCATGAAAAGCTCCCGTTTGACAAGGATGGTATGACTTACAGGCAGCTGTCACTGTTTGACGATGCGCAGGAGATCGCCGATTTGTTTGATCAAATAAGCTGATGGCGAAATGGGAGGTCATGGTATGGAAGAGTATGTTTTAATATGTGAGGATAGTACAGAGGGAATCCTTACAGGCGTATATGAGGCATATCAATTCAAAAAGAAGATGGGGATAGAAAGTCATGACTGCATACATTTGGCGACAAGCGAGCCCGATATACAACGGTTATTCACAGAATATGAGAATATACAGACAGATCACGAGAAGGCAGAGAAAGTCACAAATACCATAATTAGACAGTTGGGAAACGAGACCTGGTACAGGCTCAGCATGGCGATGGTATCCTGTCTTGAAGAGAAAGCAGATGCAGTGTACCACACGATTGTATTAGGACTAAAAATGCAGGACAAACACATAACAGACAGATTGCAGGAGGACTGTGTACAGCGCGTTTTCCAGTGTGCGAGAGCGTCGGATAATGAATTATGCCATCTGAAACAATTTCTGCGCTTTTCAGAACTGCAAAACGGAATGTTGTATGCCAGGATTGATGCGAAGCACCATATTCTTCCGTTTCTGATGCCGCATTTTGCCGACAGACTGCCCGCAGACAATTTTGTGATCTATGATGAGAATACACAGACTTTTGGGCTGCACGCAAGTTTTAAGAAGTGGTATCTCATGCAGGGAGTGGATTTTGACGAGGAAAAGCTGGTATATTCGGAAGTAGAGGAGGAGTACCAGAAGTTATTCAAGCGTTTTTGTGACAGTATCGCGATCGAGGCACGCATCAATCCAAAGCTGCAGATGAATATGCTGCCGCTTCGCTTTCGGCCGAATATGACGGAGTTTCAATAATCGATTTCAAATAACGTGTTGAGTGGTTACCCAAGGAAATTCTTCAGGATGCAGGAATTTCAACAAACGAAGTATTAAACATTGCTGTTTCAAATGGTACAATTGTATTATCAAAAACATTCCGGCATAGAACATTGGAAGAAAGAGCAGCAGAGTATGGGGGACAATTGAATCTTGATGGTGAATATGATTGGGGTGAACCTGCCGGAAGAGAGGTGTGGTGATGTTTGAAAAGCTGCATCAAGGTGATATATTAAAGATTGAAAGCCCCATTTCACATTTATATTGAAACAGAACATACAAAAGGATATGTTCAGTGTGAGAAGCTAACATTGCTTGATTTATCAATACGCGGATATAAAAAAATAGATCAAGTTGCACTGGGAGAGAGGATCAACATTACTGATGCAATACAGGGAATATTTGATTATGTATAGCGCAGCTTTATCAAATATTTTCCAGAATCCGTATATCCACAGCAGTGTAGTTGTACTCTTTCTCAGGAAGTTCGCCGGAAGTGAGGTACGTAAAAAGCAGGTCAAGCGGTTTCCTGCCCTGAATGTGTGGCTGCTGACAGATTACTGCTGACAGTACGCCTTCCTGTAAAAAATGTTCGGTTGTGTCGGCTTTGTCAAAAGCGATCACGCATAGTTTATCTGTAAATCCAAGTGATGTGATCGCACGGCAGCCGCCATACACACCACCGGCAGCAAAAAAGAGCGCATTGATTTCAGGATGCTCTTTCAAAAGGCGTGAGGTCTGTTCGTAACTCTCGATTTCATCGTCCTGTGTCTCGACAATCGACACAATATGCATGCGTTCCTGTTCTGGTTTAAGTGTGTCGGTGAATCCGGCAATACGCTCTGTATGACAGAGGATATCTGATGAACCAGTAATGATTCCGATATATACAGTATCATGTGTCATCAGTCTCAGTAGACCAGCAGCGGTAGCACCGCTTTTTGTGTAGTTGCTTCCAACATAAGCGATTCGTCTGGAATTTTCAATATCAGTATTTAAAGTTACAACGGGAATTCCCTGTTCGTAGAGCTCATTGATGCGGACGCGGATGCGGTCATCATTGTGCGGTGCTAGTGCAATGCCATTTACCTCTTCGCGAAGCAGTTCGTCAATTGCGTTTAATTGCGCTTTTACATTGATGGGAATCTGTTTTACGAGAACGGTGCAGTTATATCCGGCTAAGTCCTGTGTTTTCTCGTTAACACCTTTTAGAACATCAGCGAAAAAAGGATTGTCTGTGGAAAACAGGATAACACCAAACTTTAATTTCTTTTTCTGGGCAGCAAGTGCTAAGCCCGCTTTGTTTGGCTTATAGTCGAGGGCTTTTGCAATCTCATTAATTTTTGCGGCAGTGGCGGGATTGACAGATCCCCTGTTGTTGAGAACCCTGTCAACGGTTCCGCGGGACACGCCAGCCAGCGCAGCAATCTCTTTTATTGTCGCCATATCATTCCTCCCGTTATATGAAATATTCTTCAGCTGCTATTTCTGAACAGGTTCTTAATGATTAGTATAAAATGATTTGAAAGGAAAAGCAAGCAAAATGTTGCACGTGTACGTTTTGGGTATTGCTGATTGGATCTGGGCGAGCTAGTATGGCTAATTGGAGAATGATGTATTAGTGAGGATGTTCTGGGGAAGTCTGCATAAGGTGATTTGGATATAAATAACAATTTTTTTTATTAATTTTGACGAAAATGTAATATTATGAAATATCCACTTGATTTTTAATATGACACACACTATTATGAAATTAACTGCTGTTGCGTGCACGAGCACGCAACGCACTGATGTGATATAGAGTGATACAGCTATGCGCAAAGTAAAGCTGTGCATGTTGATTAAGGAGGATTTCAAAATGAATAATTTACCACAGGTAAAAGTAGGTATTGTAGCTGTAAGCCGCGACTGTTTTCCAGAGAGCTTGTCAGTAAACAGAAGAAAGGCTTTGGTCAAGGCATATGCTGATAAGTATGGCATGGACGGCATCTATGAATGTCCTGTATGTATCGTGGAGAGTGAGATACATATGGTACAGGCACTTGAGGATATCAAGAAGGCAGGTTGTAACGCCCTCTGTGTATATCTTGGAAACTTTGGTCCTGAGATTTCGGAGACACTTCTCGCAAAGCATTTTGATGGTCCTGCTATGTTTATTGCAGCAGCGGAGGAGACACAGAACGATCTTGTCGGAGGACGCGGAGATGCGTACTGTGGCATGTTAAATGCAAGCTATAACCTGAAGCTTCGCAATATCAAGGCATATATTCCTGAGTATCCAGTAGGAACAGCAGAGGAGTGTGCAGCCATGATCAATGAGTTTATGCCAATTGCAAGAGCGATTGTCGGACTTTCTGATTTGAAGATCATTTCCTTTGGTCCCAGACCACTCAACTTCCTTGCATGTAATGCACCGATCAAGCAGCTTTACAATATTGGCGTTGAGATTGAGGAGAACTCAGAGCTTGACTTGTTTGAGGCATTCAAGAAGCATGACGGGGATGAGAGAATTCCCGCAAAGGTGAAGGAGATGGAGGCAGAGCTCGGAGAGGGCAATATGAAGCCAGAGGTACTTCCCAAGCTTGCACAGTATGAGTTGACACTTCTTGACTGGATCGAGGCACACAGGGGATACCGCAAATATGTGGCGATTGCTGGAAAGTGCTGGCCTGCATTCCAGACACAGTTTGGTTTTGTCCCCTGCTATGTGAACAGCCGTCTCACAGGTATGGGCATACCGGTATCCTGTGAGGTGGATATCTATGGCTGCCTGAGTGAATTCATCGGCACATGCGTGAGCCAGGATGCGGTTACCCTGCTCGACATCAACAACACAGTACCTGCTGACATGTATAATGAGTCGATCAAGGATAAATTTAACTATACACATAACGATACATTCATGGGATTCCATTGTGGAAATACTAACACCAAGAAACTTAGCTTCTGCAGCATGAAGTACCAGATGATCATGGCTAGAACGCTTCCCGAGGAGGTTACACAGGGTACACTCGAGGGAGATATCATTCCGGGAGATATCACATTCTACCGTTTACAATCCACAGCAGACTGCAAGCTTCGCGCATACATCGCACAGGGCGAGGTTCTTCCAGTAGCGACAAAGTCTTTCGGAAGTATCGGTGTGTTTGCAATTCCTGAGATGCAGCGTTTCTATCGCCATGTATTGATCGAGAAGAACTATCCTCACCATGGAGCAGTTGCTTTCGGACATTTCGGAAAAGCGCTTTATGAGGTTTTTAAGTACATAGGAGTACCTGTGGAAGACTTGAACTACAACCAGCCGAAGTCCCTTCCGTATCCTACGGAGAATCCGTTTGCATAGGCAGGGTGAGATGTTTAACAAGGGCGAATGACGCGCAGGATTTCGTCCTTGTTTTTTGCAGGCTTTTATTTTTGTCTTTATGAACAGTTCCTGAGTATAAGATGGAGGGTAACAGGACATGGAAACTGGCAAGATGCAGATTACAGATCAGCAGATATCAAAACTGTGCAGAAAAGCGGCTGCGCAGGGAGCAGTTCTTTTGAAAAACAAAGATGCAGTTCTTCCGTTATCGGAGAAGGATCATGTGGCAGTATTTGGAAGATGTCAGATTGAGTACTACAGAAGCGGGACAGGTTCAGGCGGTGCCGTGAATGTGCCGTACACAACAAATCTCATAGAGGGACTTAGAGAGAACCAGATCACGGTCAACGAGGAGCTCGCAGGCTGTTATGTGCAGTGGATTGAAAAAAATCCTTTTGACAATGGCGGAGGAGGCTGGGCATGCGAGCCGTGGTGCCAGCAGGAGATGCCCATTGACAAAGCGCTTGTCTCCAAGGCAGCAGAAACCTCCAACAAGGCGATTGTCGTGATCGGAAGGACAGCTGGGGAGGACAAGGACAATGCGGCAGCCGAGGGGAGCTATTTTCTGACAAAAGCCGAGGAAGAGATGCTTCATCATGTATGTGAAGGCTTTGAAAATGTGATCGTGGTATTGAATGTTTCTAATATCATAGATATGGGATTTGTGGAGGATAATCAGAGTATCAAGTCAGTGGTCTATGCATGGCAGGGCGGTATGGAAGGCGGTAATGGTATTGCTGACGTACTCGCCGGAAAAGAAGTATTTCAGGGAAAACTCACAGACACTATAGCAAGGAAGATCACAGACTATCCCTCTGACGAAAATCATGGCGGAAGTATCAAAAATGTCTATCAGGAAGATATCTATGTAGGTTATCGCTATTTTGAGACATTTGAGAAGGGGGCAGTGCTTTATCCGTTTGGATATGGTCTTTCCTATACGAAATTTGATATCTATGATTGTGCCATGAAAATAAGCGGAAGCAACGTTGATACAAAACTGATGTTTACATGCAAAGTCAAAAATACTGGCACAAAATACAATGGGCGTGAAATTGTTCAATTGTATGTGGAGAAACCGGCGAATGGAATGGGAAGACCTGTAAGGGAACTGATTGGATTTGCCAAGACACGAAATTTGGATTGTCTCGAGGAAGAAGAGATTCAGATTGAAATTCCTGTATATAGGATTGCGTCCTTTGATGATAGTGGCGTCAGCGGGTATAAAAATTCGTATGTTCTGGAGACAGGGGAGTATCATTTCCATGCGGGAGCAAATGTAAGGGATACAGTGGAAGTATCAGTAAATGGGGCAGAAATCTGGCAGATCAAAACAACACAGTTAATTGAGGAATGCAAAGAGGCACTGGCACCGGCGGAACCTTTTGAGCGGATGCGTACGTTTTTGGGCGAAGATGGCGCAATAACTCTGGGATATGAATCTGTTCCAACCAAGACGGAAAATCTTAGGGAACGGATTCTGTCCAATCTTCCAAGAGCGGTTTTATACAGTGGCAATAAGGGATTTATTCTGAAAGATGTGGCAGAGGGGAAATGTACAATGGAGGCGTTTATCGCCCAGCTTTCACCGGATGACTTAGCAGCAATCGTAAGAGGAGAAGGCATGTGCAGCATCAAAGTAACACCGGGGACGGCTGCTGCTTTTGGCGGCGTGTCGGACAATCTGCTGGGCTATGGCATACCAGTGGGATGCTGTGCAGACGGACCGTCGGGAATCCGCATGGACAATGGTTCTTACGCCACACAGGTTCCGATCGGAACGCTGATTGCATGCACATGGGATGAGGCGCTTGCGGAGAATTTGTTTGCCTGCATTGGTGAGGAAATGGTACAGAACCAAGTCGATACACTTTTGGGTCCTGGGATCAACATTCACAGACACCCATTAAACGGCAGAAATTTTGAGTATTTTTCTGAGGATCCGCTTCTGACTGGAAAAATGGCGGCGGCCGCAGTCCGTGGAATCGGCTCAAAGGGAGTACATGCCACGATCAAACATTTTGCCTGCAACTCACAGGAGACGGGGAGACACATTGTCAATTCTGTAGTTTCCCAGAGGGCTCTGAGGGAAATCTATTTAAAGGCATTTGAAATCGCGGTGAGGGAAGGAAATGCCAAGTCGGTAATGACCTCGTACAATCCTGTGAATGGTTACTGGACTGCGTCAAACTATGATCTGAACACGACGATTCTGCGAGAGGAGTGGGACTTTGGCGGGATTGTCATGACAGACTGGTGGGCGCAAATCAATGATGTCGTAGAAGGTGGAGAGTGCTCAAGACAACGCACCGCAGATATGGTCAGGGCGCAGAATGACATTTATATGGTTGTCAATAATAACGGTGCGGAAATCAACGCGTTTGGTGATGATACGATTGAAGCGCTTGACACAGGAAGACTTACGATTGGCGAGCTGCAGAGAAGCGCCATGAATATATGCCGTTTTCTGATGAACACGCCTGCCTTTGGCCGGGAGGGGAACGGTGCCGCAAAGATTCCCTTTATAAAGGCAGTGAGTACAGATGGGCAGACAGCAAGTGATATGGACAACGGCGGCCGGATTCAGTGGAACACTTCTGTTCCGGCAGAGAGATACTTTTATATCAAAGAAGCGGGATACTATGACGTGATTGTGCGGCTGATGTCACCGCAGACAGACAGGGCTCAGACAGTGTGTAAAGCCCTTCTGAACGAAAAGGAGCTCGCCACTTTCCAGACAAACGGCACACAGGGGCGATGGATGCAGCAGAAGCTCCTGCGCGTGGAGCTTGAAAAAGGCAGCTATCAGATCGAACTGAAATTCCCTAAGCCAGGTATGGAGATTGATTACATGGAATTCAGACCATGTGATCCGATGAATTAGAATTAGGAACTATGTGTTTTCCTGTATTCGCCGGGTGTCGTGTGGAAGTTTTCATAAAAGAGCTGGCGGAACAGTTTATAGTTTGTAAAACCGTTATTTTCCAGGATTGTTTTTAATGGAAGATCTGTGGATATCAAATCTTTATAGACATGGGAAAGCCTGATCTCGTTGAGATATTCGAGATAGGTCTTTCCCATGTTCTTTTTGAAAAAATGGCAGAAGTACTCTTTCTGGAAACATGCTACATTTGATATTTCATCAAGGGACAGAGGGCGGTTATAATGATTATTCATATAGTCCATGACCAGCTTCATTCGGTCAAAATGTTTCTGGTCTTTTCTCAAATCTGTGTCGGGAATGGGGATGGAAAAATTGTGGATAAGAGATTTCGTGAAGCAGACGCCTTTACAGCTGATGGTACTGCCGGACATTATCACCGTTTTTGATGCAAGTTCCTCAGTGGCACAAGTTCAGAAAATGATGTAGAGTTTGTGCTCAACGAGTGTAAAAGAATCAGTGACAGGATGAGAATAAATAAGCATTCGATTATGACATTTTGCTGGTAGGAGGAGCAGGGAAAGACATCGTTTGGACAGTGTGGTAGAGTGCGTTTCTGGGCTGTAATTTCAGAGGGATTTTCTCATCCAAATATGAGGACATCCCTCTTCATTTTCTATGTCACCAAATTCTTCATAGCCTAATTTTTTGTAAAAGCCGGCGGCCTGGCATTGGGAATGCAGGACAATAGATTTTCCACCTTTCTCCTGCACACATTTTTCCGCCTCTCTGACGATAGCAGATCCAATATTTTTGCCACGGTATTTTTTTATAACAGCAAGTCGTCCAAGAGTATATGTATTCATTGTTTTATTCCAAAATACCCGACAGGTTGCAATGGGTAATTCATCCTCATTGAATAATACAATATGTGTGGCCGTATGATCTATTTCATCAAACTCATTTTGAAATCCCTGTTCTTCCCGGAATACTGCTTCTCTGATCTCTTTTGCACAGACTGGAAAACTGTCATAGACTAATACTTTCATTGGGAATAAAATCCTCCTGTTTTGATATATTTAATGAAAATCATATCACATTTGAAGGAAAAATCAAGCAGTAGACAGATTATATCTGTGCTTTTCTATACTTTAGAGGTGATATTCCATAATATTTCTGGAACGTCTCGCAGTAGTAGCTCGCCCCGCAAAAACCGTATTCATATGCAATCTCTGTAATGCTTTTGTCAGAATCCAATAAAGCGGCAAGGCTTTTGCGCAGTCGCAGCTTGGCGATATAGGTCATAGGAGTTTCGCGGAGGTATTTTTTGAAAAGCAAAGAACACCTGCTTTTGCAACAGGCTCCAGCTAAAGCGATATGGTCAAGCGTAATGTGCTGCGTGAAATACTCTTCGATATAGGTGATCATGTTCCTCAAAGAAGCCAGCTCGTTTGACTCCTTTGTTGTGTCCTGTGCTTTCACATCTAAATGATCATATAACAGTTTCATGATTGACAGGAATGCTTCTATCAGTGCAAAATAGGGCAGTTCCTGTTCTGTATGTGTCGTAAAGGCCAGATATAGTCTGTCCAATTCTTCTAATATTGTGTTTTCCCATTCTTCCACTCCGAGATACAGGTAAGGATATAAGGAGTTTTCCGTAACAGGTTCGATATAATTCTGATAAAACCATTTATTTCCCGACAGCAGTTCCGGCGAGAGTAAGATACAGATAAAATCACATTCCTTATGTTCCGGCGAAAAGCCATAATGCAGCTGCCTGCTGTTTACAATGATGCCGCTTCCTTCAGGCAGTTCAATCAGTTTCCCGTTTACATTGTAGGTCATGTTTCCTTTTTTGATCGCGATAAATTCCAGATCCTTGTGCCAATGACTGACAGCAGAGTAATCGGGATAAGAGGATAGTAAACCATGCTGGATATAAGCCGGAAACAGAGGATTATTATATGCCACTGTTTCTGAAGCGTCTAAATTAAAAGTAGAACAGTATGTGGTATTGTCATTCATGCATCTTGCCTCCGTAAAACACTTTTCGTACACATTCCAGTGTGAAAAATAAAATCTTCATACAACTAATTTGTGGTTATTTGCTATATAAAATTAGAAAGAAAGAGGATTGTTATAAAATGATATCATATTTTGAAAGAATTAGAAATAGAAATGTGATATTGTTAAAAAGGAGGTGACTTTTGTATTCAATCTTTTTATGACGGTATCCGTAATCGGGCAAAATATGTTTGTGGAGCAGTACTATGGAAAAGGATTATGATAATACTTCTATATATAAAGTGATTAATTTTTGCTGCTCTTTGTTAGCATCTACTTTTTACAGATTTCTGGGTGATTTGAATAGAGCCTTGTATTTTCAAATCCAAGATTTTAAGTAACAAAAAGTGTATATATGGGCATGAGCAAAAATCAAACACGATATATATAGGTAAAAAATATAACAAAAAACATTTCAAATGGAGGATATAAAATGAGTGAGATGAAAGCAAGATTACACACAGGAGAGCTGTATTTTCCGGGGGACGAAGACATTATGAAGGAACAGATGACCTATCAGGATTTGCTATGTGAGTATAACCTGACGAAGCCGTCTGAGGGAGAAAAAAGAGCAGAAATGCTGAAAAGGATGTTAGGAGACTGCGGCGAGGGTGTATATATTGAAGCGCCTTTTTATTCCAATTTCGGCGGGCATCACTGTCATTTTGGTAAAATGGTGTATGCAAATTATAATTTGACATGTGTGGACGATACACACATTTATATTGGAGATTATACGATGTTTGGTCCAAATGTGACAATCGCAACGGCAGGACATCCGATTTTGCCGGAACTTCGCCAAAAAGGACTTCAATACAATATGCCGGTGCATATCGGACAAAACTGCTGGATTGGAGCAGGCGCCATCATCATGCCAGGTGTAACCATTGGAGACAATGTGGTAATTGGTGCGGGAAGTGTTGTGACTAAGGATATTCCGTCCAATGTGGTTGCCGTGGGAAATCCCTGCAGAATTATGCGTGAGGTGGGTGAGCATGACCGGAAATATTATTTCAAGGACAGGGAAATCAATTGGAACGAATGGAAGGTTGAATAGAGTTTGCAGATTACTATGTACACACAGAATTCAGTGATGATTCAACCTATCCTATGGAGCAGGCGATCATAGACGAGAATGCCATGAAAGATTGGGATTATTCAGAAATATGGGCAGTTGGACGGTCAAATCCAATGCTGAGGCCGGTGACGGGTACAGTGATATCAGCGTGGAGATCGAGGATCAAGAAATAGGCTTCATCATTGAGTTGAAATATGCTGAGAATGCGGCATTTGATGACGGATGCCGGGAAGCGCTGAGACAGATTAAGGACAGGAATTATGAAGAAAAACTAATTGACGACGGCATGAAAACCATTTACAGATATGGGATTGCATACTACAAAAAACGCTGCAAAGTAATGTCCTGCTGAAATCATACACACTGCTTCATCTGCAGTGTGTATGATTTCCATTTTAAAGACATTGTGAAGATATGATTGGCTGGAAAAGAAGCGGCTGGCACTTCGGAAAGAGAACTACTTCATTTCTGAAGCGATACTGCCTAAAAGCTCCCACGCAGCATCGCGCTCCCGCTTTTGCTCTGAAGTCAGTATTTTATATGGACACAGCATGGGATGCTGTCTTGCAGCATCATTTCGCCTTGGTCCGTAACTCCAATTATAAAATATGTAAAAACGCAGCCAGCGGATATGGTCGAGTTCACGGTACATATCCTGCACCTGTTCGGATTTTTTTGTTTCACAGTATTTGTTATATGCTGTTTCTATTATCATGGGAGTTAATTC
Organism: uncultured Lachnospiraceae bacterium; assembly: GCA_947175175.1. Taxonomy (GTDB): domain Bacteria; phylum Bacillota; class Clostridia; order Lachnospirales; family Lachnospiraceae; genus COE1. The sequence continues at coordinate 14,776 of CAMWLV010000045.1, read as the reverse complement.
CGTAATTGTTTCATCTTGTAGAAGAATACGAACTTTCATCAGAAGATGGTCAGCAGCAGCTATCTTGGACTCCCGGTGGAAATCATCAAGTTCTTCCCAGCTTAGTGTAGGGTAGGAGACAGACTTGCAGAATATTTCATTGATTGTAATGGCTGCCTGATTCAATTTGGTTCTCATGATCTGATCTGGCGTATAGATTTCTTCATTTGTCCCGAAATAAGTTACCCCGGGAGCCTTTCGGTTACTGTGCAGATGGATATGTCCCTGAATTTTATAATATTTGTTCAGCCGCCAGAATATATTCCATCCCTCTGGCTCATTATCTGTGCAGATAATGATACGGTCAGCCTGTTCCATAAGTGTATGATGCATTTCCCAGAGGTCATCATGAAAAATCAGGGAATCTGTTACTCCGGACTCTTTGCCCAGGGAAAATGTCTCATACAGATGATTGTGCATGGCAAGAAATTCTCTTGCATCTCCGAATATGTGATAAGCTACATGCTGATCGACAGAGATAATATTTGTCAGTATTGCTCGTTCAAGAATACAGCGCCCGTAATTTTCAAATCCAATAATCACAATTGTAGTTTCACAGCTGCACAGCGGATTCGAATGCCAGTATTGTCTGGCACAGCAGTCATAACTGTGAAAAAACCTGATATTTCCAGATAGATGATCTTGTCCGTTCGTTGTCCTTGCATACACTTCTACGGGTAATGTATGCAGATCGACCGCGCGGATGTTAATACCGATGTCATTTTCTTTCATCAGAAAAACCTTGCATTTTGTACCAATGTTTTTCTTGTGTGCTACGATTTTGGCCGGAGAGACATTGATAAACATGCATGGATAGTTTGGAAATTCTGTCTGTTCATCTCTTTTTTCACCGAAAATAATGACAGTATCTGGATCTTCTTTATAAATATTTTGAGCCAGAGTATTGGACTCCACTCCGTAACTTGCAAAATAGTACCAGTTTTTCTTCCGCTGAAAACCAAGCAAAAAGAGCGGAAGACCTTCGCTGGTGACAAAAGATATCACAGCGCCGAACAACGTCATCATAATGCCGGCAGACAATAAGAGGAAAACAACTCCTATTGCTTGTCCCCAAGGCGTTACAGGTGTCAGGTCACCATAGCCGACCGTAGTCAGTGTGACCAGGGAATACCAGAATGCATCGCGGAATGAATGGATTGTTGCTCTGCTGTCAGTATGTTCGGATAGGAAGAGCATTGTCAGCAGCGCAAGATAAATAAGGATCAAGAGCATTGTCATGCGCAGATAAATTTTGTTCTTTCTTTTCATAAGATGCTGCCTCCATTTATTTTACTCATTTTTTAGAGCCTGATTTTGCCTTTGTGGGTTAGTGTCAAGGATCATTATATACGTTTTGGGAAAAAACGTAAAGAGAAGCATAACAAGCAAAGCATAAAACTTCTGTTTTGGAAGTCTGGTTGTTTCTGATGGCAGACTCTTTAAAAACTCAATTCCGCCGATGGTAAGGAACTGTTAATAAATTACTCATGACAATGCCAAGCCGGCTTCTGCGAAGCTGGCATATCTAAATGCCCATCTGCGGCATCAGAAAATCTTGACATAGCCCACTATGCCTGCGATTTTCTTCTTTGCAGCTGGACATTTATACGGTGTCCTTGTCACAAGTAATTTCTGAACAGTTCCTAAAGAAGATATTGAGCATACCTTTTCCCTGCATGGTCTGTACATAGCCGTCTGTGACAAGGGCACTGATAGCTCTTCGTATGTATTGTGGGAACAGTCATAGGTGAGGATCAGATTGTTTTCCGAGGGTAGTAATTCCTGAGATTCATACGCTCTGGTCTCTGTCAAAATCAGAATGTACTGCAGAATCGGGTATCAGGCGCAGGTAATTTTGAGAGCAATTTATAAGATGCATTGAGGAGATGTTTGTACAGACAGACGTAAAAGGTCTGGCTGTATGGCTGGACAACAGGGAAAAGACGTTGAAATTATCAGGGAAATCTGTATATAATGAAATTGTCACAGGTGTTACAATAAACCAATAATATCGGGATGATACAATGGAGAGATATATTATGTGGAAATGTCCAAAGTGTGGAAAAGAGTTTAAGAATATAAATCAAAATCATTTTTGTGGAGAGAAGCCTAAAACGATTGACGAATATATTATGGGTCAGGATGAAGAAAAACAAGCGGACCTGTTTCTGGTAAGGCAGGCTCTGCAGCAGGCATTGCCGGAGGCGGAAGAACGCATTTCCTGGAGCATGCCGACTTACTGGAAAAATCATAACATTCTTCACTTTGCAGCTTCTAAAAAACATATTGGCCTTTATCCTGGTCCTGAGGCAGTAGAGGAATTTAAAGAAGAACTGGGAAAGTATAGCGTGGATAAAGGAACGATACGCATTCCATACGGAAGTGTTGATACTGATTTAATAAAAGAGATTGCCCTGTGGTGCTGGGATACAGGGAATCATGCGTAAGATTTTGTTTATAAATTGTTCTTTTCAGGGGACATAGGCAGCAAAGCGTTATTGGGAATATAGATGATACAAAAGAGATACAATAAAAAAATGATAGTAGAGACTTCATGAAATAATGGGGTTTTTGTTTACATTTTTGAGATTCTCTCCTTTTTAATAGTTGACTGGTCAAATACAAAATAAAAGGAGTGAATCAAATGAGCAACAATTTTAATGTTACAGCCACACTGAATAATGATGGAACAATATCGTGCACATGGTCCAGTGTGTCAAATTTGGATTATTACCTGGTTCGTATTGAACTCGTGGCAAACCGCAGTGTCCTGCATGATGAGGTGACAACTGCGACAAGCTGTGTTTCCAGGAATAAGGTAATTCAAGGTGGTGTGTACCGAATTACAGTGTGGGCAAAGGGGAAAGGTGGATCCCTGCTGGGCTCCAAAGAGATTAAACTGACCGTGCCAGCTGACTTCTACGCAAAGAACTTAACCGTTCCGACCAATATAAAAGCAAGTGTAGGCACTGTCTCGATTAGTCTGACGTTCAGTCCTGTAACTGGTGCAACAAGTTATGATATATTGTTTGACGGCAGAGTGTATAATACAACACGGACAAATTATACATTTTCAAGTCTTGCACCAAATTCGACGCATACTTATGCAGTCCGGGCAAAAAACAGTAATGTGACAGGGGAATACAGCACAACACAGACTGTGACGACACAGCAGGCAATTCCGGGGGTGCCTGCTGGAATCACAAAGAAATCAACTGACACGTCAGTGACGATCAGCTGGAATCCAGTTTCAAATGCGACAGGCTATGATTTGTTATTCAATGGAAGTACATACAGCCTTACGGCGACAAGTAAGACGTTTACAGGTCTAAGCTCCAATGTGGGATTCCGCTTCCAGGTGCGGGCAAAAAATGCCAATGGAACAAGTCTGTACAGTACAGAGCAGACTGTGACCACAGCACCGAAGCCGCCGGCGAGTATTAGTGCAACAAGCACAACAAATGCAGCGACAATAAAGTGGGACAAGGTGACGGGGGCAGGTCTTTATACGGTTAACTTCAATAACAAGGATCATGTGGTGTCGGGTGGAAGCACATCCCTGACAATAGACAAGCTCAATTCTAATACTGCTTACAATTATAAGATATGCTGCAATAATGCAGATGGGGCAGGAGCGTACAGTGCTGTAAAAAGCATAAAAACACAGGCATCATCGTCCTCTCAATTACCACAAGTGCCATCCGGTATCACAAAAAGATCAACAGACAGTTCGGCAGCAGTCAGCTGGTCTGCTGTAAGCGGTGCGACAGGATATGATTTCAAATTTAACGGAACTGTATACAGCCTGACAGGAACAAGCAAAGAAATTACAGGACTCTCTGCAAATACAGGATATAAATTTCAGGTGTGTGCAAAAAATTCCCAAGGGACAAGCCAGTACAGTGCGGAGCAGACAGTGACGACAGCACCAAAGGCGCCGACAAACATCAGTGCAGTAAGTACAACAGATACGGCAACTGTAAGCTGGAACAATGTGACAGGCGCTACAGGGTATATCCTCAATATCAACAACAAGGATTACCATATAGGAGCAGGAGCCACATCCTATACAGTCAGCGGGCTGAATCCAAAGACAACATACAGTTACAAGATGTGCTGTAAAAACGCGGACGGAGTAGGAGCGTACGGTACCAGCCGGTCAGTGAAAACACAGGCATTGCTTCCCGCAGTTCCTACAGGCATACAACAAACGGCAACAGATAATTCCGTAACAATCAGTTGGAATACGACAGCAAATGCAACAAGTTATGACTTGAAATTTAACGGAAGTACTTATAGCCAGAATGCAACCAGCAAGACATTGACAGGACTTATCAGTGGCAGAAAATACAACTATCAGGTACGGGGTAAAAATGCAGACGGGGCAGGTGCATACAGTGCGGAGCAGACCGTAACAACGGCGCCAAAATCGCCTACAGGTATTCGTGCGACAAGTACTGCGAATGCTGTAACAATAAGCTGGGACAGGATGACAGAAGCGACAGGATATATCGTTCATTTCAATAATAAGGATTACAATGTAAACGGAAATGATAACACATCGCTTACTGTCAGCGGCTTACAGCAGAATACAACATACCAATATAAAATATGCAGCAAGAGTGCAGATGGTATAGGCGCATATGGTTATGAGCGGTCAGTGTCAACACAATCACTTCTTCCGACAGTACCAAACGGCATAACCAAAAAGTCATCGGATAATTCTGTAACAATTGGCTGGAATGCAATTAGTAATGCGACAGGTTATGACCTGGTGTTTAACGGAAGCACTTACAGCCAGACATCACCAGGCAGAACCTTTACAGGCCTGAATGCAAATACCGGATATAGATTCAAGGTCAGGGCAAAAAACGCATATGGAGCAGGAACCTACAGTCCTGAACAGATAGTGACGACAGCACCCAAGGCGCCTGCCAATGTCACTTCAAAGAATTCAGATACCGAAGTGGAATTAAAGTGGGATGCGGTCAGCGGCGCGACAGGCTATGAGCTTAATTTCAATGGAGAAATAAGCAATGAAACTGGAACCAGCAAAAAAGTGACAGGACTGAAGCCAAACACAAAGTACCCGTACAAGGTGCGCACAAAGAATACAGATGGATCCAGTTCCTACAGTCCGGAAAAGACAGCGCATACGGCGCCGAAATCGCCGTCAGGCGTGAAGGCATCGACTGATGAGGATTCGGCGGAACTTAGCTGGGATCCATCTGATGGCGCAGATGGATATGAAGTGGATGTGGATGGAAAGAAATACAGCGCATCAGGCAATACCCATAAGGTAGGCGGACTTTCTCCGAATACGGATCATGATGTCAGTGTCAGTGCCAAGAATGCGGGAGGAAGCAGTAAGCCAAGCGCATCCATAAAAGTCAGAACAACACCAAAAGCACCGTCTTCTCCGCGTGCATCCGCATCAAAGAAGAAGATTACCATAAGCTGGCCAGCAGTAGACGGAGCCATAAGCTATGATGTATTGTTTGACGGAACACCACACAGGACGACAAATACCTCAATGGAAATAGAAGGACTGACGCCGAATACCGAGCATACTTATACAGTACGCTGCAACAATGCGGACGGTTCGAGCAGATATGGCACACCGCAAAAGATAATGACACTTCCGGAACCTCAGTACAAGAAGGAAACAGGCATTCCGCCGCGAAAGCCAAAGAAGAAATATCCCGACGGCAGGCAGGTTCACACAGAGCTTGACCCGGTAAATGTCGTGACAGGTGCCTTCATGTGGCAGCATACATGGCTTGCAAGAAACGGCAGGGACAACCTTGAATTTGTGCCGATGTATGAATCACAGCGCGGCAGCCGCTGCGGAAAGATGGGGAAAAAATGGACACATTCCTTTAACTACATGCTTTACGCAGATAATACATATATATACTTTGAGACACCGGACGGCAGTATCATTTCATTTTACAAAAACGGGGAATATCAACACTGTCTGGCAGAGGGGGTGAAGTCCACATACAGCCTTGGATACGACGAGAATTTGGACTATTATGTGACAGACATAGACGGTACAGAATACCACTTTGATCACAGCAGCCATCTTGCTTATATCAAAGAGGATGGTCTTACGGAGTATTGTGTCCAGACAGATACGGATGGAAAAATTCTGGAAATTACGGGCAGACATGGTGAGAAGCTGATATTTACCTATCAGAATGGATATATCTCCAAAGTAGCGGACGAGACAGGAAATGAAGTAAGCCTGCTGTATAAGAATCAGTGTCTTGCAGCGATAAGGAATGCGGACGGTGAGAGTATCAGCTTTACTTATGATGATTCCGGAAACCTCCTTACCGTCTCCGATTTTACAGGTGTAGGTTATCTGGTCAATACATATGACGGGAAACAGCGGATTGTCGGACAGTCCATGACAGGCAGGGCAGAAAACAGGGTTGTCTACGACGAGGAAGCTCGGGAAACATATTTCCACACAGGAGACAGGTACTATACAAAATATACTTATGACACGGACGGCAATATTACAGACATAAGGAACTCCAAGACGGGCATTCATAACAAGTTCGATGATAGCAGCAGGCTCATAGAGCAGACAGACGTGTTCGGAAATGTCACGAAAATGGAATATGACAGTCGGGGACGCATGACCAAAATAATTTATCCCGATGGTACAGAAGAAACAATCAGCTATAATGAAAACAACCAGCCAACATCTGTCAGCAACAGGAATAATACAGTCATATATTACACATATGATGACAGAAACAACCTGATATCCATGACGGACGAGAACGGAAATGTTTCCAGCTATGAATATGACAATTATGACAATCTTACGGCCTATACAGACAGGAACGGCTCTTTATGGACCTACACTTATGATGACAGGAATCATCTGCAGGAGGCATCAGACTGTCTGGGGAACAAGTATCAGTATGCACATGATGATGCAGGACGCCTGACATCCTACACCTCCCCTGCAGGCCATACTGTGGAATACACCTATTCAAAGGACGGAGACTTGTTAAGCATATCAGACGCCGATGGGGAGAGCCTGTACAGCTATGATGCAAACGGAAGCTGTATAGGTATTACCGACAGAATGGGAAACAGTCAGCAGTTTGAGTATAATGTGGCAGGACAGCTGATATCTGTCACAGATGCCATGGGAGCGACACATACTTTCACCTATGATGATGAAGGAAATCTTGCGACTGAGCAGGATGCCATGGGATATCAGACAGCTTATCTGCATAACCAGTGGGGCAGCGTGACATCTTATACAGATAAAAACGGAAACACCACCAGCTATACCTTTGATGACGCGGACAGGCTCACTGTCGTTAGAAATGCGGCAGGCGGGGAGATCAGCTATGCATATGATGTCATGGGACAAGTGACGGGCGTGACGGACGAGAAAGGACGCCTGACAGCTTATCATTATGACCATGCAGGCAATGTCACGAAGGTTACAGATGTCCTTGGAAACACCGTGGAGTATTCCTATGACAATAATGGCAACATACTGTCCATGACAGATGAAGAGGGTATTGTCACCCAATATAGCTATGACAGGGAAGACAGATTGCTCTCGATTGCGAGGGAGCAGGAAACCATAAAATTTGCCTATGATGCACTGGGCAGACTTTCATCGGTGGAGGATTCCTGTGGGCATACAGAGACAACGGGATATGACGGGGACGGAAATGTCATATCCTATGAGGATAAGGAAACGAACCGCACCACATATACCTATGACAGTGCGGGCCGCATAGCAGAGGAGACGGCGCCAAACGGGGCAGTGACAAGATACACCTACGATAAGAACGGAAACTGCCTCAGCATTGAGGACGCTCTCGGAAATGTGACAGCATATATCTATGATGCCAATGACCGCGTGACAAATGTGACCGATGCAGCAGGCGGCAGCATCACATACGAATACGATGCAAGGGGAATGCTTACATCTGTGACAGATGCCAACGGCGGCGTAACAATGTATGAATATGACGGCAACGGAAACTTAACCCAAGAGATCAATGCGGCAGGCGGCGTAAAACAGTACACCTATGATTGTCTCGACAGACTGGTCGGCATGGTTGATGAGGAAGGACACAGCAGTTCCTGTGCTTATGATGCGGCAGGAAACGTGACACGGTATACGGATGCCAATGGAAACAGCTGGACATATACCTATGACGCACTGGACAGAATGACAGAAGCCACAGACAAAAACGGCGCTCATATTTCCTTGGAATACACCGCAGCGGGCAGACTGTCAGCCGTCACAGACCAGGAAGGGGCAAGGACAGAATATCAGTATGACAGCAGGGGCAGACTGGCTGAGATTTCGGACGCTGGCGGAAACAGCCTGACATACACTTATGACTCTATGGGCAGGGTGCTTACGCAGACAGATGCCAACGATAATACCACAACATGTGAATACTCACCAAACGGAAACCTGATAAAACTCATGCTGGCAGAAGGCGAGACCATCGAGTACACATACAATGCGCTCGGACAGGTGAAGACAGTGCGGGACGCACTTGGAAACACCACTTCATATACGCATGACGCGCTTGGACAGGTGACGGACATCACGGATGCCATGGGAAATAAGACTTCATTTACCTATACGGCAGACGGCAGGATTGCCACGGTGATGGATGCGCTCGGAAATGTAACATCATACACTTATGATGGAAACGGAAACCTCACAGCAGTCACAGACGCACTTGGCAATATGACGGCATTTGAGTATGACGCGCTGAATAACTGCATCAAGGAATACAGGGATGCAGGGGAAGAAAAAGCTTGTATCACACTCTATCACTATGACAAGCGCAGCTGCATGATCAGGGAAATCAATCCACTGCTTGAGGAAAAGAGCTACAGTTATGACGGAAACGGAAACATTACGGAAATTGTAGACGAGGAGCAGAATACTACCGTTGTGACCTATGACCTCAATAACCTGCCAATCAGCATACAGTACGGCGCGGATAAAAATACAAAATTCCGCTACAACAGCCGCGGACAGCTCGTGGAGATGCAGGACTGGAACGGAATCACTGCATTTACGCATGATGCGCTGGGCAGGCTCACGAAGGTGAAGGATCCGGATGGAAAGGAAATCGGATATGAATATGATGCGCTGGGCAGACGCACAGGAATCGTTTACCCGGACGGCAGCAGGGCAGACTTTGCATATGATAAAAACGACAGGCTCAAATGTGCAACGGACGCGGCACTCAAGTCCACAGTCTATGACTATGACAAGGCGGGAAACCTGATCAGGGCATTTCAGCCTGGAAATACAGTATCATATACCTATGATAAGAACAACAGACCAGTGGCAGTTGACCGTATCTTTGGTGATGGTACAGGCAAAGACATAAACATCAGCGAACAGATCCTATATGACGCCCTGGGATGCATCACACAGCATAACAGGACATCAGGTACACCAGAATATGTCCAAAATAGAAATTATCTCTATGATGCAATCGGGCAGCTGACTTCATACAGTGACGGAGAAAACACTGAGAGCTACATCTATGACATGCTCGGCAACAGGACAGCAAAGCATGTAAACGGGAATTTGGCAGCAGCATACCAGTACAATTCCATGAACCAGCTCACCGCAATGACGCAGGGAGAGGATGCATACAGCTACCTCTATGACCGCCGCGGAAACCTGACAGAGGAAAGATATGGAGAGCAGATACTAAAGAGATATGTCTATGATGCCACAAACCATATGATTTCCGGCACAAACCTTGTAAACGGTAAGAAATCAGAGTATACTTATAACGGACTTTACGCAAGAGTGAAGAAGAACTCGGACGCAGTTGTCTCAACATATATGCCGGATTATCCCAGTGGCGTGAATAATGACCTTGTGACAACGATACCAGGTGTCGGTACTGTGAATGCAGTGTTTGGACATGACTATGAGCGTATCGGTCAGCGGTTCTTGCCAGAGGCAGGCACCAATGCACAGGTAGCAGATACCTACTTCCAGAATGACCTATACGGAAGCACGCTGTTTGCGGCAGACGCGCAGGGCATGATAAGGCATCATGCAAACCACGGTATATGGGGAATGCCGAAAACGATATGTGAGGACAGCAGTATCGCATCAGGACAGCGATTTACGACCTACGATTATGACCCTGTACTGCAGAAGCACTTTGCACATGCAAGAATGTATGACCCGGCACAGGGAAGAATGCTCAGCGTTGACCCCGTCAGGAGAGGGCTGAACGGATATGCATACTGCGGCAATGATCCTATAAACCAGACAGACCCGACAGGCGAGATTGCGAACGTCATCGTAGGCGGAATCGCAGGCGGCATCATAGGCGGTGCGTTCGGTTTTGCAGGCTCTGCACTGTCACAGATTGCCGAAGGAAAAGGCTTTAATGCAAGGAAGACATGGGGAGCGGCAGCAAACGGCGCAATCGTCGGTGCAGCAAGGGGCGCCCTTATCGGCTCTGGTGCTGGAATCCCACTGGCGTTCGGCGTGGACTTTGCGGCAGGCATGGCAGGAAGCCTTGCGGAGCAGAAGATATCCGACGGACGCATAGCACCTGTACGCGCAGCAGTTGACGGAGTCTTTAATGCCGCAGGGGGCAGGCTGTATGGAACCAGTCCCTTGAAAAATGCAAAGAATGCTTTTATAAGAGGTGCACTTGAAGGGGCAGTCAGAGGCGGAGCTTACAATATCGCTGATGTGCTTGATAATAAATTGCGGAATGCATACGAATCAAGAAACAGACAGAATCCTAGAACCCCAAGAACCCGGAATCCATGGAATAAGAAAAACCAAAATTCATGGAACAGCAGAAACCCGAGACCAACAGGAAACAGGTGTCCGCAGTCAGACTGTGTAAGACCCAAACCACTCAGGGGAATGTGCAATCCAAAGAGGACAGGCAGCGGCGGTAACGGTAATGGAAACACCACACACCGTAATGACAGGTTCCGTCTTGGAAGCTTTGTCAGGGATGTCGCTACCGGCGCGGTGATGGGCGGACTGTCAAGCGTGGCTTTCTATGGGGCTGGTAAGGCGGTTGAGGCGCTGAAGCGAAGTGTACAGCAGAATATGGAGTGGAGACGAAAGCTACAACATAAACCTAGTTATTATATTGTAAATGAGATACGTCACGGAAGATATGTTATTAAACCTGTACAAGTTTTCAAAGAACTAAATAAGTCAGCTGTAGGTAAGGAAACAATAGATTTGATAGTAGAGAAAGAAATTAGTATTGATTTAATATATAAATCGGTACCAAATGCAGGAACTAGAGGAAATACTGATGGAGTCATTACCAATATATTTATTAGAAATACCAGAACAGTTAAACAGACAGCTAAAACAATAATTCATGAAGTTACACATATAGTTTATGGAACTGCTCGTACAGATAAGCATAATAGCATTGAGGAAGAATTTTTATGTGCCCTAAGATCACAGAGTCATGATAATCCTAAAATGTCACAGGAAGAAATTAGACAATTATTTGAAAGCATAGAGAGAACGTATTCATATTTAAAAAATGATATTTAGGATTGATATAAGCAATGGTTTGATTTTTTAGGGTATAACTCTCCCCGCGGTGGGTGGGACGAAAGGTGCTCCGAGCGATGGTATGCCCGGAGCACGTTCTATTTGGCAGGGATTAGAGGTGCTTTGTTCATTACTTGCTTATCGAAAATATATGGTATAATTTTGGGTCAAGTTAAGAGCAGAGCTGCGAGGAGTTTCATTGATAATGGGAGATATAAATAAACAGTCATGAGAATGTTAAAATTATAACTTGATTTTTTGCAGATATTTATGTTTATGGATTTCATTTACATTCAAAACGGTGATTGATCGAGTGATTCCAGCAAGCGGTAAATCAGCATGAAGGGGTTTCCATTTTGGGTTTTCTTGCTTTCAACACAAAATCTGTCTTTGTTGTTTTGTCGTATTCTCGTATCATTTTTGGACAGATAGACTTTGTGGCTGGAAGTTGTACCACAGATGGGACTTGTTGTCTTCTTGCTTTATAGGTAGTAAGGGGTAATGTGGGAAACAAATGTTTCTGACAATACAAATTTATATAGGTTCTGATGTTTCCAAAACGCCTAAAAATAAAAAGGAGCAGTAACATGATGGGGATTCAAAACATAATCTATGAGTTGTTGTATCTTGGGATTAAAACTGAAATACACAAGAGATGGAAAGGCAGATATATAAAAACATTAAAAAAACACATTTTTGATTTAAATGAATTACAAAAGAGTCTGTATACAAGTAAAATAGACACGTCACGTACAGCGATTAAAAAATTTATTGAGGATTGTGGGGTGGATTACGAAATAAGCAAATGTTATCCGATATTATCGAATACACAGATTGATGATGCTGTGATGGAAGAAGACTCTAAAAAAATGAATCAAGTGATAAAAGAAATGTTTGCTGATTTAGTAATAGAAACTAAAAAAATTTTCATCAATAAAAAGAAAATAACGAAATTATTGTATGTACTGCAGAACCTTCTTGAAACGTACTTGGGTAAATCAAGAAGGAAAAGACTCGTCGGCTGGACAGAGGAATCTATTCCGGAATTATGGGCTTTGACTGCTGCAGCTTCGACAATGAACGATGAAATGAGAGAGAAATACTTGCATGAAGAAAAATATTTAAATTTTATTTCAGATAATATTTATAAGAAAGTTTACGAAGATAGTCAGACAAAAGAAATAATATATTGTCCGATATGTGATAAAAAACTATCTGTTCTGCGGAGTGATGACTGGACAATTTTGCATAGCGCCGCTTGCAATAAGTGTGGATTTTATATTAAATATTTTTATAGCTATTGATACATTTTGAAATTTCGGATAGGAAATACCCTACAGGCACCAGCTCACAGCAATGACACAGGGGGAGTACATATACAGTTACCTCTATAGACCGCCGCGGCAACCTGACGGAGGAAAGACGCGGGGAGCAGGTATTAAGACAGTATGTCTATGATGCCACGAACCGCATGGTTTCCGGTAAAAACCTTGTAAGCGGTACAAAATCGGAGTATACTTATAATGGACTCCTTGCAAGGGTGAAGAAGACATTAGGCACGGCAGTCTCATCATACATACCAGATTACCCCGGCGGGATACAGAATGACCTCGTGACGCAGATTTCAGGCATCGGTACTGTCAACGCGGTATACGGGCATGGATACGGGTGTGTCAGCCAGCGGTTCATGCCGGAGGCAGGCGCAGAGGCGGCGGACACATATTTCCAGCATGACTTGTACGGAAGCACGCTGTTTGCGGCAGACGCGCAGGACATGATAAGGCATTATGTAAACCACGGTATATGGGGAATGCCGAAAACGATATGTGAGGACAGCAGTATCGCATCAGGACAGCGATTTACGACCTACGATTATGACCCTGTACTGCAGAAGCACTTTGCACATGCAAGAATGTATGACCCGGCACAGGGAAGAATGCTCAGCGTTGACCCCGTCAGGAGAGGGCTGAACGGATATGCATACTGCGGCAATGATCCTATAAACCAGACAGACCCGACAGGCGAGATTGCGAACGTCATCGTAGGCGGAATCGCAGGCGGCATCATAGGCGGTGCGTTCGGTTTTGCAGGCTCTGCACTGTCACAGATTGCCGAAGGAAAAGGCTTTAATGCAAGGAAGACATGGGGAGCGGCAGCAAACGGCGCAATCGTCGGTGCAGCAAGGGGCGCCCTTATCGGCTCTGGTGCTGGAATCCCACTGGCGTTCGGCGTGGACTTTGCGGCAGGCATGGCAGGAAGCCTTGCGGAGCAGAAGATATACGACGGACGCATAGCACCTGTACGCGCAGCAGTTGATGGAGTATTTAATGCCGCAGGGGGTAGGCTGTATGGAACCAGTCCCTTGAAGAATGCCAGGAACGCTTTCATAAGAGGTGCGCTCGAAGGAGCAGTCAGGGGCGGAGCTTACAATATCGCTGATGTGCTTGATAATAAGCTCAAGAATGCGTACAGACAAAGAAGACCGCAGAATCCGAGAAACTCAAGGGCACGGAATCCATGGAACAGGAACGATCCAAGACCTACCAGAAGCAGAAATCCACAGTTAGATTGCGTAAGACCAAAGCCGTTTAAGGGAATGCAGTACCCGAATAGAAGAAGCAGAGGCGGTAATATCTCACAACGCAATGACAGATTCCGTCTTGGAAGCTTTGTCAGGGATGTTGTTTCCGGTGCAGTGATGGGCGGACTGGCGAGCGTGACATTCTATGGAGCTGGTAAGGCTGTTGATGCGCTGAAAAGGAATTTGAATCGGGAGAAACCAATAGATAGGATAGTACAATCTGCTAACAAAAGTAGTTTATATTCTATTGGTTATTTGGCGAAGGGAACCCATACTTTTACAAGGGATGAGATTCCTAGACTGATAGAGGGAAAGACTAGGCAGGCAACTAAAATTGCAAGGGCAATCAGAAATAACGAGATTGAGTTGAATTTTATGAGTGAAAGGTGGTTTGAAGAACATTTAGAAGTTGAAAATAATGTAAATGGTATCATAATAAAGAAGATATGTATTAGAAAAAACAAATCAAAAATTTAGTGATTTAAAAGATCAAACAAATCAATGTTTGTTTTTTGTGTGCTATTTTAGGAACTGTAGGAAAATAAGTGATACAGATTGCGCAGGATATTTCTTCGAGG
>CAMWLV010000044.1 GCA_947175175.1 uncultured Lachnospiraceae bacterium | reverse complement strand
TGATTGTAATGTATTCATTCTTTTTCTCCTGTAAACTTAAAATTTGCCATCTAATTTTCCTGTTTTTATTGTAACCAAATTTCCTAACAACCGAGATAATTACATAAAAAATATAATAGCCGACCTGATATGTCTTCCCATCAGAAGCAGTATAAGTAAATTTTGCCCAAACTGCCTACCTACACATTTTTCAACAAGAGCAAGCCGAGTACAGGCATACAATACTGATTGGAAGTCAACTTCGAACCAGCCCTTAGCAAATCAGCAGACTCCCATAAATCAGTTTCTAACTTTTTTATGCTTTTATTATCCATTATGGTACTTCCTCCAAATCATGAATTTATCCCAACATCATCTTAGCAAATCATGTATCCATTTTAATACAATATTGTTTCTTTAGATCCTTATACCATCCATATTGTACATACCCGTATTTTTGCAGTCGTCCCAAAACAATTCCGGCATCTATATTTTCTTCCTCTGCAAATCGGATAATCACATCCTCGCTATATAACTGATTATGCGTTACGAATTTATGAAACTCTTCTTCTGGTATCAACGTATTCTCAGCATACCGATCAGCAGCTTGTTCATCATCATCTGTCGTTCCGTTGACATTCCCAATATGCCCCAATATAATATGTCCGATTTCATGAAATAAGCTAAACCAAAACTTATCTGCATCTTTTCCTCTTACTGTTAGCCCAAGTACAATCTTATCCCCATCATAAAATGTTGCCCCATGCAAAAAAGAACCTCCTATGTGCGGAAGGAAAACAATTGCTATGCCGCATTCCGATAATAAATCAGCCAGGATACCACAAAATTCTTCAGGCAGCAGCTTAGTCATTTGACGGATTTTGGGAACTGCAGCTTTTAATGCTTTTATATTGATTGGCTGTGTTTCGATTTCCCTACTTTGCAGTTTCGCTTTCTGTGCCCAGGCAACTAATGCATAATAGCTTTTTTCTGTCTCGGAAAGCCTGCGGCATGCTATTCCTGCGGGAACAAGATGCTCCTGTAATAATTCCAATCGAAAGACTTCAAAAAATTTTCTTAAGTTAATTACTTTTTCTTCAATTTTTGTTGTCCCTTCAACCCAACCATTCTTAGCCATCTCTTTATATGGAAATTTTCTAACCATCTCTATGTCTTTATCCATCGCATTTTCTTCATCTACTTTTGCCAGTTTTTCCCTGTATAAAGCTTCAAGATTACACCAGAACTGTGCCGGAACTCCCAAAACAAGTTCTAATCTTCTCGCTACATCAATTGTAAGCTGAACTTCCCCGTTGATCAACTTACTAATATGTTTTTCAGACATTCCCATTCTCACTGCAAATTCTTTTTGTGTCATCTTCCTATAGATCAGCTGCTCTTTTACCGTTGCTCCCGGCGGGGTTGCTATATAACTGCGACTTCTCTCCATTTCATTTCCTCCCTATCAATGATAATCTACAATTTCCATAATGCACACAATCTGAATTTCAGTTCCTCTTTTTTCAAAAACGAGCCGGTATGGATGCACCAAATCTACAACATATTGACCTTTTCTGTCAATCATCCTCTATTGCATTTGTACACATCTTTTCAAGCTTCTTCGTTCTGCATTCAATTTGCAACTACACACCGCCTTTTCAAAAAAATAAATTTACCTTTAAGGTAAATTTATTTTAACATTTCATAAATATATTGTCAATAATATTGACTCTGCATTCAAAATTATAATCTGTCATATAATCCACGCCGGCACATAACAGTTCATCCTATCAATCGGAATCACATCCGGGGCAAGGCAGATCACTGCGCCATTTCCTGCCAAAGCTTTCTGCCCATTGTCTGCATCTGCAAACTTTTTCAGCACAGAAAAGTTTTTGGTGGCGTTTTTCGGTTGTGTGCCTTTCTTGATTTCAATCGGATACAAAGTCGCATTTTGGCAGATCAGTAAATCAATCTCCTTATTATTGCTGTCACGATAAAAATACAGGGGTGGATTTTTTCCCATATTAATATAGCTCTTATAAATCTCCGTCACTACCCAGGTCTCGAAAAATGCCCCATTCATCGCCCCACGCTCCAATGCCTCCGGCGAATTCCAACCAGCAAGATATGCACAAAGCCCTGTGTCCATAAAATACATTCTGGGTGTCTTGATCACACGATGTAGTGCATTGTTGGAAAACGGCTGTATCAGCAAAACAACCCCGGAAGTCACACCCCCTTTCAGCCTGCAGCTGCCTTTTTTCTTACCACGCAATATCTCTGTCTATTTCTATTCTGTTACAGATGAAACAATTCATCAAAATCAGTATTCATATTCGGGAACATAACGAGCTGCAAATCGTCTTTATTTTCCTTGGTAACAGTCTTATATAAATAAAAACTTGTCGTTCCGTCTTCTTTTCCATCATTCAGATAGATTTCAACCTGTTTTTTTCTCCAATCCACGATCCAGTATTCAGACACGCCAACTTTTCGGTAAATTTCCATTTTACCGTTCCGGTCATATTCTTCCGTTGCATTTGATAAGACTTCCATAACCATCCTCGGAATTCCCGTCAAAGACACATTCTTTCTATCCCTTGTATTACAATTGATCGATGCATCCGGTATGATTATTTCATTGTTATTTTCATGCCACTGATACTGTACACCATCGCCCAACACCCGACACAACGAATCTTTTATTTGTTTTCCAATCATAACTACAAAATTATTAATTATAAAAGAATGTTCTATAAAAGTATTACTCCTATCTTCTATTGGCAGCACATTCATTCCATCACCTTGCTTTTACTCAAACTGCGCCCGATACATCTGGTAATAAAACCCTTCCCTCTCCATCAGCTCCCCATGTGTCCCCTGCTCCACGATCTCCCCGTGGTTTACCACCAGGATTACATCCGCATTCTGAATGGTTGAGAGCCTGTGGGCAATGACAAAGCAGGTTTTGTGCTCCATCAGCTTACGCATTGCCTGCTGGATCTGCTGCTCTGTTCTTGTGTCGACGTTGGAGGTCGCCTCGTCGAGAATGAGCATCGGCGCATCCAGAAGCATCGCCCTTGCAATTGTCAGGAGTTGCTTCTGTCCTTTTGAAATATTGGTTCCTTCATCTGTGAGAACAGTGTCATATCCCTGCGGAAGCCGCTTAATGTAAGAATGGATTTTTGCCGCTTTTGCCGCGGCAGTAACTTCCTCCAAGGTTGCTCCCTGTTTGCCGTAAGCAATATTTTCAAAAACTGTTCCTTCAAAAAGCCACGTATCCTGCAGCACCATGGCATACGCCCGACGCAGGCTTGCGCGCGTGACATCACGTATACCATGATTATCCACACAGATTTTCCCGTCATCTACATCATAAAAACGCATCAACAGATTAATCAGAGTCGTCTTTCCGGCTCCAGTTGGTCCCACAATTGCCACAAGCTTTCCCGGGGCTGCGTGCAGGTTCAGCTTTTTGATGATCGTCTGCTCCTTCGTATATCCAAAACTTACATTTTCCAGCAAAACATCCCCCGCAACGTTTGCAAGTTCCAATGCATTTTCATTATCCGCGGCTTCCACAGGTTCATCGATCATATGAAACACACGCTCCGCTGCGGCAAGCGCAGACTGCAGCTCACTCATGATATTTGCCGCCTCGTTGATTGGTCCAGAGAATTTTCTGGAATACAGTATAAAAGAAGAAATGCTTCCAATTCGCATCTGCCCCGCCAGAAAAAGCAACGCTCCAAACATACTCACCAGCGCAAGCGAAAGATTATTGACAAAATTCACTGTCGGTCCCACGACGCTTCCATAATACTCTGCCCTGTAATAAGCCTCCACCGCCTCCTCATTTTTGCCATCGAACTTATTGATCGTATTTTCTTCCTGGTGATATGCTTTCAATGTCTTCTGCCCTGATATCATCTCCTCCACAAAGCCGTTTAATTCACCCAGCCTGCGCGAGCGCAGACGAAACAACGGGCGCGTCTTTCCTGTGATCAATTTTGTCAGTATGACAGATAACGGTACAGTAAAAACAAAAATCAATATCAACTTTGGCGAAATGACAATCATCATGGCAAACGCCCCGACCACTGTGATCAAAGTCGTAAGAATCTGTATCAGGTCATTTGCAAGTGAAGTGTTGACTGTATCGATATCATATGAAATGCGGCTGATGATATCCCCTGTCTGATGCGTGTCAAAGTACCCAACCGGAAGTTCCATCAGATGCGTAAATACATCCTTGCGCATCTGATATACAACCTTACGGCTGATATGGATCATCAGAACAGCGAGAATATAAGACAATATGGAAGAAACCACATAAAAAACCACCATCAGCCCTGCATAATAAAACACGCGCGCAAAATCTACCTTTCCGGCACTTGGCTCAATGGCATCGATGGCATAACCCGAGAGCATCGGTCCCACCAGCGCCAGCAGATTACTTCCTATTGTCAGTCCAAGTGCCAGCAGCACCAGATACTTATACTGTATCATATAACTTCCAAGCCGCAGTATCGTTCCCTTACGGTTCTTTGGTTTTTCGTATTTTTTCTGACCTTCCGCCATAACATACTCCTATTTCAAGTTCACATCAGCCCTCCTGATATCGAACATCGTACAGACTAATGCCTTTTTAACTCCCTACATCTGTGAATCTCGGATTTCGCGGTAAACCTCACAGCACTCCAAAAGCTCCTCGTGCGTTCCATACCCGATCATTTTCCCGTCCTCGAGCACCATGATGCGATCCGCATGCAGAATCGAGCTGACTCTCTGCGCTATGATCAATTTGGTCGTATCCGCAAAATGCTCTGCCAGCTCATGACGCAGTGCCGCATCTGTCTTGTAATCCAGCGCACTCGAGGAATCGTCCAGAATCAGGATATCCGGCTGTGCCGCCAATGCCCTTGCGATCAAAATACGCTGCTTCTGCCCGCCGCTTAGATTTGCGCCGCGGATATTAATGTGATTATCATACCCACGCCCCGCCTCCTCCACAAATTCCTTCGCTTTTGCATGACCAATCGCCCTTTTGATATCCTCCTCCGACAGTGTCCGTCCCATGCGGACATTCTCGGCAATGGAATCCTCAAAGATCGTGTCATTCTGAAAAACCACGCCAAACTTTTCCCGAAGTCTGCCCGTCGGCATGGTGCGGATATCCTCGCCCTCTATATAAATATTACCCTGGTCAATGTCATAAAAACGCATTAACAGCGCAGCAAGCGTACTCTTCCCTGAGCCTGTTGCACCGATAATTCCAAGTGTCTCCCCCTTTATCAGCGAAAAACTGATATCTGTCAGATTGGGTTCCGCTTCCGTTGATTGATAGGAAAAGGTCACATGGTCAAAGCGAATGTATGCCTCATCCTCCGCAAGCTTCTCACAGAGTTTTGGAAGCATCTCGTCCGACACTTCGATAACCTCCATGATACGGTTCGCCGATGCAACTGCCTTGGAAATGATGACAAACATTTTGGAAATATTGATCATTGCATTTAAAATAATTGTGAAATATGTAAGAAATGCAAGGATTTTGCCGACCTCAGAGCTCCCTTGATTCACCCTGTATGC
Organism: uncultured Lachnospiraceae bacterium; assembly: GCA_947175175.1. Taxonomy (GTDB): domain Bacteria; phylum Bacillota; class Clostridia; order Lachnospirales; family Lachnospiraceae; genus COE1. The sequence goes on along the minus strand of CAMWLV010000044.1, from coordinate 20,625 downwards.
ACCGACGAGCACGACCAATACAAGTCCGAGATTCAGAAAAAGGTTCGTGGCAGGATTGACAACTGCCATCGTGACATCTGCCTTTCGCTCCAAAGTAACGACTTTTTTGTTCAATGTATCATACTTCTGCTCTTCGTAGCCTGTCTTGGAAAGTGCCTTGATGACACGGATTCTGGCGATATCCTCCCGCAGCAGGCGCACAAACTGATCGACAGCCCGCTGCAGTGCATTGTACATGGGAATACTTTTTCTGGAAAAATAGTAAGTGACAAATGTGGTGACTGGCATCACAGAGACCAGCACAAGCGTCAGTACCGGATCGAGCGTCAGCGTCACAAGAATACCTCCGATTACCAGAATCGGTGCGCGGACGCCAAGCCGCTGCACCCTCCCCAGCATCTGATGGACATTGTACGTATCCGTCGTGAGTCTTGAGATCAGGGACGGCTTTGTAAAAGCGTCCGTCTTTGCATTGGAAAGCCACATGACCTTTTCAAACAAGTCATGACGTATCGTTTCCGTTGTATCTCTTGCCACCCTGGACGCCACGCGGTTTGCAATGACATTGAATGTAAGCGCAAGCACTGAGCAGACAAGCATCACAAATCCCCATATAAAAATATCGTTTCGCCTGCTTTGCGGAATAACCGTATCAATCATATATGCCAAGATCCAGGGCAGGCACAAGTCCATGATTGTTCCGATAAACTTGATGACAAAGCCCATCAGCATTCGCCCATAGTATGGTCTTAGATATTTTGACAATACTTTCTTCATGTTGCCTCCTCACTGCGTTTTCCACTCACCATCCCGCAAAAATGCGCCTGCCATGTCATCTGCTTTCCTGATGATATCCTTTGAAAATCCTATGATCTCCAAGAGCTTGATCGCATTTCTCGTGTGCGCCCTGCCCTCGAGAAGCCTGTACGAAAACAGCACATCGCCGTCCTTTACCTCTTCCTCGAAATGATAATTGTCATAATACCGCTCCAGCAGATGTGTCAGCTCGATATCGTGTGTCGCCGCAAAGCAATAGATTCCCCTCTGTGACAACCTCTCCAAAATCTGTGTCGATGCTGCAATGCGCTCCACTGTATTCGTACCTCTCAGCACCTCGTCAACAAAACACAAGAGCGGTGTGTCTTCACCGGAATCTGCCGCGTCCATGATACGTTTCAGCGCTTTGATTTCCACTATATAGTAGCTTTCACCATGATCGAGGTTGTCCCGCAGGGACATAGAAGAATAGATTCTGAAATAATTGCCTTTATACATTTTCGCCGCACAGGTGTGTATCGTCTGTGCCAGAATCGCATTAATCGCTGTCATTTTCAAAAAGGTTGACTTGCCCGATGCATTCGAACCAGTAATGACCATTCCCCTGCCCTGGGAAAAACTGTTTGCCACAGGATTCTCGATACATGGGTGAAATCCCTCGCTGATCACAAAACGGCTGTCACATCCATTCTGCAGCAGGGGCGTTGTATAATAGGGTAATGCCGCCCTGAAATATGCTATGGAAATCACTGCATCAATATAACCGATATCCCCCGCAAGCCCTATGATTTCCTTCTTGTTTTTATGGACAATGTTCAGCATTTGATTAAAGCGAATCAAGTCGATGTGTGTCAGCATTTTGATATAGTCAAACAGCAGTTCATCAATACTTCCAGTAGATGCATTCATCTTCAGCACCATTCCTGAATTTTTCTCAAAATCCTTAAAACTTCCTCTCTCAGATTTAAGTGTGGAGATATAATCTTCCATTTCAGATCCATAATTATGCTTTATGATATTATCAGCACAGTGAATCATGCGCATAATATAGGAAAAGGTCGTCACATAGGGGGCTGCAATTCCTTTTTCTTTCATATAGGTCACGATATTAAAACATGCTGCCGCAATCACCATGGGTACGCCCAGCGATGCCCTCACGAAAATAACTGCAATTGACACCAAAAGCAACAATATACATCCATAATGCGTTTTATTGCTGCACACGCCCAGCTCGTCAAGATAATCCAGATAATCATGAAGCGAATATTTTCCTGTATGTCCCAGCTCCTTAAGAGACATCATGGTATCCAGCCTTTCTTCCTCATGCGCCATCATATAGCAGATATGGGTCTCCATTTTTTCCTGTGCACCTTCCCTGTCATCAGTCACAGGACGCCGCAGCATTGCATACAGATATTCCTCTCCCGATGAAGACTGCGTAAAATTCATGCGTGCAAAGATATTGTCCATGGATAAATCATTCCATGTAATCTCATCAATATCATCAGCACGATTGCATTTTTCCCGAAAAAACGTTTCATGCATATGCCAATAGTAGCGTGAAATCTTGTCAAGCTCCTCGGCACTATAAGTTCTGTCAGGAAAGCTGCCATAAAGCTCCTTGAGCTGTCTGCGGTATTTTTTCTTGTGGCTCTTCTCCTCCGCCGCGCCCCTGATCATCACATACAAAAAAACTACAAATAATATCACAAAAAGTACTGCTATTTCCATCTTAATCCCCATTCTTGCTCATGCCCGCAGATTTTGGCATAAGCACACTACTCTTCACGCTGTCACAGATTATTTGGTCCAAATCCGTTTGGAAGCAGCTCTGCGAGTGTCTGTTCTAAATATTGTTCTTCAGAGATTGCTGTGATGATGCGAAATTTCGCGGAATCACAAAATTCCATCATAACCTGCCTGCACACTCCGCAAGGATAGGCATAACTCGTAGGTGCGCCCCGATAGCCGCCAACAATCGCAATCGCCTCAAATTCCCGCTCCCCTTCACTCACCGCCTTAAAAAAAGCTGTCCGTTCCGCACAGTTTGACGGTGTGTAGGCGGCATTTTCAATGTTACACCCCTTATAAACTCTGCCCTTTGTAGTCAGAAGCGCCGCACCTACCATGTATTTTGAATATGGCGCATACGCCATCTCCCTAGCCTCTAAAGCCAGACGGATTAGTTCTTTGTTTTCCATAATAAATCAGTCTCCTTTTTTTATTTTTCTTTAGAAAAAATTATCATCAGAAAAATGCTTTTACATACGCCAATGTCTTATCCAGTAAATCCTCCGGCATTCGCTCCACAAACTGAATATTCCTACTGATCACATCCAAACACTTCATATGCTCTGTCAAGATCATTCCTGTTGTTTTTGTCCTGTGATCCAGAGGAATATGCAGCGGGAATTGATTATTTGTATTGGTAATCGGACATACAACAGCAAATTTTGTCCTTAGAAAAAACTGCTCATTGCTGATCACTACTGCCGGTCTTCTGCCTGCCTGTTCATGCCCGGACTGTGGACTAAAATCCAAAAATATGATATCGCCCTGCTTCGGATTATACATTACCACACTTCCCTTCCAACAGGAGCACCCCAATCAAATTCCTCCACTGCACTTTCTCCGTCATAATCTGCAAAAATATCATCCAAAGTAAGCTCTTTTTCTGTCTTGACTTTCGAAATCACAATATTGTCATTGACTCTGCTCAATTCCACAAGATCATTCTCCATCATACCCAACGCTTCAAGAAATGCCTTTGGTATCCTTATTCCCTGCGAATTACCCCATTTTTGAATTGTTACCTGCATGAAATCATCTCCTTTCGCATTTTCAGTATATACAACAGTATATACATTGTCAACAATTTTAATCAGGCAAAAAACAGGAGACCTCTGCGATCCCCTGTTTTCACTATTTTAAATAATAATACAAACCATTCCCCCATTGGAATCGTTGACGATTTTCTGCATGGTATCCTGTAATTTGATCTGGCTTTCCTCACCAATCATGGAAACTTTGCTCGTGATGCCATCGTTGACCAGCTGTTCCACGGTCTTGCCAAAGATGTTGGTCTCCCAGATTCCTTCCTTGGAAGTCTCTGCATTTGAAATATATCCGATCAAATCCTGTGCCTGCTGCTGTGTCCCGACAATCGGCGCAATTTCTGTCTCTATATTTGCCTTGATCATATGAATCGAAGGGCTCTGTGCCTTAATCTTCACACCGTATTTATTTCCATGTTTGATCAGAGTCGGATTATCCAGCATGATCTCATCGCGCTCTGGTGTGACAACTCCATATCCCTTCTGTCTGACACTCTCGAGTGCATTGAGCACTTTCTTGTACTCTCTCTTCATGTCAGCCAGACTTGATAAGAGCTGCATCAGCTGATACTCACCCGATATATTTTCCCCGGTCATGGAACTCAATAACTCATAATAATACTTTGTATCCCCTTCGAGCAAAAAGGACGCCGAGCCATCCGCAATGTTTACCTGATCATATTTGCAGCGCTTGATATACTCGCTGTCCTTTTCAAGCAGCTGGCTGAAATCCTTCTCTACCAGATCACGCACTGTCTTTACCTTATCCATGATAACATGAAGCTTCTCGATCACTTCTTTTTTCATTGGATTGTCGATCTCCATGATATCCATCCATTTCGGCGTGTAAAATTCAATCACGGATACCGGAAATTCATACATGATCTGTTCCAGTATCATCGTAATGTCATCCCGCCTAAGCTGCTCGATATTGACTGGTATCGCCTTTATCTCAAATTTCTTTTCCAGTTCTGCAGCGATATTTTTTGCCTCCTCAGAATACGGCTTTGTCGTATTTACAAGTACCACAAACGGTTTTCCGAGTTCCTTGAGTTCTGTAATCGTCTGCTCCTCTGCCGGCTTATAGGCATTTCGTGGTATCTCCCCAAAGCTTCCATCTGTAGTGACCACAATACCGATCGTCGAATGATCCTGAATCACTTTTCTGGTTCCGATCTCTGCTGCCTGCGTGAATGGAATTTCCTCTTTGGACCATGGTGTTTTTACCATGCGTTCCACATCCTCCTCCATATGCCCTGCAGCACCTTCAACCATGTATCCGACACAATCGATCAACCGCACTTTCACATTGATTCCATCGCTGATCTCAATCTGTGCTGCCTCCTTTGGTATAAACTTGGGCTCTGTCGTCGTGATCGTGCGCCCTCCGCTGCTCTGTGGCAGTTCGTCCTGCGTGCGTGTTCTCTCATGCTCATTTTCAATCTGCGGCAGCACCATCAAATCCATAAAACGCTTTATAAAAGTAGATTTTCCTGTCCTGACGGGTCCCACTACTCCCACATAGATTTCTCCGCCGGTTCGCTGGCTGATATCTCTGTATAAATTAAATTCCTGATTTGCATCAAGCTGACTCATTATATTCCCCTTTCTTAATTTAATGATATAAACTATTCTTTTCACCCTGTCTGTTTATACTTATGCGAGCCTGCACAAAAAAAGAACCATAACTGTCCATTTTAATGTTATCGTTATGATTCCCTTTTTATATCCTATTGGTTATTAATATTATTTTGCCGATTGTATTGACCAGTCTTAGCATACTTATTCCCGTACTTACTGTCTCTGCGCGGTCTGTCTTCCTTCGGTGTGCTACAATGTCCCTTTTTCCCTGCTGTTTTCGCATTCTTATGTGCCTGCGACGCATACCGGTGTGCGAGCGCTTTCTTCTTCTCTCTGGAAGCCTGCTTTGCGGCATCTTCGGCGCGTTTCTGGTCGCGTGCATCCACTTCGTCACTGTTGTATATGGACAGCCCTTTCGTCTCTGTCAAACGCACATAATTTGGATACGCTGTATACTTCATGTGACATTTATTGCATTCATATGTGTTTAGAGTGTCACCGTTTGGCATATTTACTTTGAGTGTGAGACCATATTTGACAATCCCCTCACAGCCTTCTCTGATACACTTATTGATTCTCTTATCATAGACGTAAAAAACGTCACCCTCTCGTAATCGTACCTTTCTCTCAGGCGCCTTCTTTTCCATCTTTTCTCAAACGGTCCTTTCTCTCTTTCGCCGCCAAACCTATTATTTATTTGCCATCAGTTTGACCATAGCTTCATTCAACCCTTTTACTGTAAGCTTATACATCGGGAATATTTCCTTCACGGCAGTCTCTGCCTCGCGCCATGGTGCGCGTCCTGGCGCCATCTTTGGATTCATCCACACGATTTTTTTGTAGTGCCGCTTCATCAACTGAAGCCACTCAAAACCGGACAGTCCGCCGTTAGGTCCCCTGTAGTTGCCTGTATCTGAGTAAAGCTCCTCTGGAGCCATCGCCGCGTCACCGACAATGATTACTTTGTAATCACTGCCGACATTTCGAAACATCCACTCTGTATCAATCCAGTCCCCGTTCTCGCATTCCGGTGTCTTATATAATTTCGAGTAAATGCAGTTGTGAAAATAATACACTTTCACATCCTTAAAATGATTGGACTTATTCACGGACTGGAACAGATCATTCATAAGTCTTGTATACGGAATCATCGTCCCGCCGGAATCCATTAAGAGCAACAGCTTCACCGCATTCTTGCGCGGCTTCATCATCTCAATCTGCAGATATCCACCGTTATTGCAGGTCTTGTCAATCGTCTCGTCAATGTCAAGCTCCGACTTGGGAATATCAAGCTTCGTGGAAAACTGCCTCAGCCGCCGCAGCGCCATCTGGAACTGACGGTTGTCGATTACCTTATCATCCCGGAAATCCCGGTACTTGCGCGCACCCACAACGGAAAATGCCGACTGGTAGCCTGTCTGACCGCCGACACGCACGCCGCCCACGTTTCCGCCCATATTTCCAAAGGAAGTCTTTCCCATCGTTCCAATCCAGAAACTTCCTCCGTTGTGCTCCTCATTCTGGTCTTTCAGACGCTGCTTGAACTTCTCCTCCACATCGTCCTTATCCACCTGAATGTCTTCCACCTGATTCAGATGGTTTCTTGCCTCCTCATGGGCAAGCTCCAGCATATCGGACTTATCAAGCCACCGCAGCATATTTTTCCCAACCTCAGTCTCAGTCTTGACGCCCTTGAAGCACTCCTCAAACGCCATATCAAACTTGTCAAATTCCGTCTCACTCTTTACCAGTATCATTCTCGCCACATAGTAAAACTGCGTCAGCGAACTCTCGCAGAGTCCTTTGTCAAGCGCCTCCTGCAGGTCAAGCCACTCGCCTAACGAAACCTCGAGACCTTTCTCTTTTAATGTATAGAAAAATTTAGAAAACATTCTTTTCCCTCACACGTTATCCAAAACAAAGGCAGCCAGTCCTAATGTATCTCTTGTCTCACTGTCTCCAAATCCTCGTCTTTCTTCACGACAACACCGACAAACGGAAGCTTTGACCTTAATGTATCAGCCGATATGCCGCCAATCTGAAGGGCATTGATCCAGTCGATCAGCTCCGAAGTACTTGGCTTTTTGCGCACATCGCGAAGTGCCCTGATATCATAAAATACCTGCATCGCATTTTTCATGAGATTTTCCTCGACATCAGGATAATGTGTCTTGATAATCTCCTCCATCAGCTCCGCGTCAGGGAAATCAATATAATGGAAGATACATCTTCTCAAAAATGCATCCGGAAGCTCTTTTTCAGCGTTAGATGTAATGATAACAATCGGTCTGTGCTTTGCTTTGACAGTGCGTTTCGTCTCATGAATATAGAATTCCATTTGGTCCAGCTCCCACAGAAGGTCATTCGGAAACTCCAAGTCCGCCTTGTCAATCTCATCTATTAAGAGGACAACCTGTTCGTCGCTCTCAAACGCTTCTCCAAGCTTTCCAAGCTTGATATAGCGCGCGATGTCGTCAACACCTTCCTCTCCAAACTGCCCGTCATAAAGTCTCTGAATCGTATCATACATGTACAGACCATCCTGCGCCTTTGTCGTGGATTTGATGTTCCATATGATCAGCTTCTTGCCGAGGGAATTTGCCACCGCCTGCGCGAGCATCGTCTTTCCCGTGCCTGGTTCACCCTTGATCAAAAGCGGCTTTTTCAGCGCAATCGCCACATTTACACTGGAGAGAAGCTCCTCACTTGCCACATAGTCCCGTGTACTGTTAAATTCTGTGTTTGCCATTTTGTACCTTTCCTTTCTATTTTCATTATTGTTTTATTATAGTCGACTGATTCCTCTTTATCATCTGTCAACAGTAAACAATACATATCTTTTCTCTTCTGCAGCCTTTTTCCAAAAGTCCAAGCTGTCCTGAAGATATTCCCATGTGTATTCAAAATCTTCTTCGTCGAGCCACCCGTCATAATCCTCAGGATCAATCATATCATAACATTTCCGGCATTCCTCCTTTGTCTTTTTGGGAAGTTCCTCTGCAATCTCAGCAACTTGCTCTGGTGTTTTTAAAATCATAAATTCATCCTCTTCGCTTTCAATGATGATAACCTCACCAGAAGACTGACGCGTCAGTCCGTATACAAATTCCCCGCCAAAAATCACATTGCAGAGCGGTTGGAATTCGTTTTCAAAATTGAGGGTTCCGTCCGTAAGCACTCGGTGCATAGCATCCCATGATTTATCCAGTTCACACACATATTCGGGAAATTCATTCCAGAAATTCTCTTCAATTTCTTCGTGCATATAGTCAGCACGCTCGCTTCTTTCTACCGCTAACAGATTTTCCACCTCTTGCTCATTCAGAGCAAATAAAACCGCCAGACACCCCATAGAACACCCCCCATTGTCTTTATATTTCGTATTTCACATTTTTCAATCGTCTTCTTATACTGCAAACCGCCAGAATTTACAGTGTTGTAACATAGAAAGTATTTGTCTGGTGGTTTGCAGTCAGTATCATACTGTAAATCCAATTAGTGTACAGTATATATTATAACAACACTTGTATACAATCCGCAACAAAATTCACATAGAAATTGTAACAGTTCAGCCTTCGGCTTCCTGTTACAAGCATCAAGCCATGCAAAACCACTTCGTGGTGGCTTGATGCATCTCAACCACTAAGCTTTCTTACGGACTTTGCAGCGTGGTGCAAAGTCCTGGGCTGAATTGTAACTAGAAATTATCTACTTTAGTCCTTTTGATAATATCTTAATGCCATCTTTCATCACTTTTGCAATCCAGCGTCTTTCTTTCTTATTCCATTTCGGAATGTAATGTTGCTCGTCTTCTTTTACCAGTAAATTACATCCGTAAAACAACTTCTCATAAATACGCTGAATGATTCCCTCCCTGTTATCGCCTAAAAACTCGCAGTTTATAGAATGTGCTGCATCTGAAAAAATGTTCCAATAATCCAGATAACGCACACAATCTATTTTTCTTAAATTCTTTATCCTGTAAATTGATGGAGCTATGAAAAATTCAACTGCACCTAGACGAAACATTAATTTCTCCTCTTTTGCAAAATCGATCGCTTCCTTTTTTGTCGGAAAAGATTTTAGCTTTCCGTCTCGGTCAAGCAGAAACCCGTCAATATCATCTGTATACCAAAAAGTGTAATATTCTTTATATTCTTCCATTATGATCTTAAATGGAACCAAATCATATTCTTTCTGCAGCTCTCCGCTCATAACACCATTACACCTCATTTTTGATGCCCAATATTATAGCTCCCCCGCAGGAATCTTTCCATTCTTGTATTCTTCAATCAATGTATCAAGCCATTCATCTTTATAATTTAATACAAGGCTGTCATAAATCAACCCAAAATCATCGGAAACATACTCCGCAAGTTCACTTTCAATATTTTGTTCGATGATCATAAATGCCTTTTCTCTTATTTCGTCCTGCTCTTCTTCATTTTCAGCAGTATAATTTTGATCATTCTTTAATGCATCTATTTCTGCGTTAACCCGACACCATTCCGTGTCGAAGGGCGCACTATCCCTGCAATCAAGTAACTCATTTAGGCAATCTTCATCAAATGCGTCATAGTCAATATTTTTAAGGCAATCGATCAGTTCATTCATAAAATCCATAACCTAATTTTCTCCCCAATCCTCATCATGTGCAATCTCAATCTTCTTATCGCGTATCATCAAGTCCCTGACTGCCGCCTCCGCTGTTTTTCCATTGAAGAGGACTTCATTCACCTGTTCTATGATCGGAAGCTCGACATCGTACTTTTCTGCCAACCGCATCGCTGCCTTTGCCGAGAACACGCCCTCGACAACCATTTTTACCTCCGCCGTAGCCTCCTCCATCGTCTTTCCCTGTCCGATGAGGATTCCGGCGCGCCTGTTGCGGCTGTGCATGCTCGCACAGGTCACGATTAGATCACCGATACCAGACAACCCGCAAAAGGTCTCAAATTTGCCGCCCATAGCCATACCAAGCCTTGCGATTTCTGTGATACCGCGCGTGATAAGCGCCGCTTTCGTATTGTCACCATAGCCAAGCCCGTCCGCGATACCAGCCGCCAGTGCGACCACGTTTTTGAGCGCCGCACCAAGCTCAATCCCCAACACATCAGGACTTGTATACACCCGGAACACATCACTCATAAAAACATTCTGGATATATTCTGCTGTCTTTTTCGTCTTTGCACCTACCACAATCGTTGTGGGAATACACTTTCCAACCTCTTCAGCATGGGAAGGTCCTGACAGAACCGCCACATCTGCCTGCGGCACCTCGTCCTCGATCACCTGTGAAAGTGTCATGAGGGTAGCCTCCTCAATCCCTTTTGCCACATTCACGATAATCTGTCCTTCCGCCACATATTCCTTCATCCTGTGTGCTGTCCCCCGCGTAAACGAAGAAGGAACTGCAAGCACCAGAATATCCTTTTCTTTCACAGCGTCTGCAAGCTCTGTAGTAAACACAATATTCTCCGCAAGCTTTACCCCCGGGAGTTTATCTTTGTGCTCATATTCCCTGCCCAGCATGTCGATTTCATCCTTTAATGCAGACCACACTGTAATGTCATGTCCATTGTTGTGCAGAAGCACTGACAGTGCAATTCCCCAGCTGCCTGCTCCAATCATTCCTATCTTTGCCATAACAATTCCCTACCTTTCGATTCATTTTTCACTTTTCTTATTGAGATATGTCTTTCTTTCCTCCTTATGTATCAGCCTTTTAATATTTGCCCGGTGTCCCCAAAATGCGAGTACCGCCAAAAGCGTCGTCACGATATAGAGCTCATTTAACGCAGACTGAGCCATCCCCCACAATCCCATCTGTCCAAAAATGACCATCTCTGCAATCAGCACAATCTCTACTATCAGGGAACCCAGCGATACATAGTGTGTCGTAAAAAAGATTCCGAAAAAAGTAATGACCTGCGGAATGATCATATAAGGGTGGAAAAAGATTACAAGTCCGGCTGTACACGCAATTCCCTTCCCTCCTTTAAATCCAAGATAAAAAGGAAAATTATGCCCCAGAATGGAGCCTGCTGCCGCATAGATTGCAAGAAGGTACAAAATATCGCCGTACTTCTCTCGGAACAGAAGTCTTACAGCTGTCATTGCAAGCCCTGTCTTAATGATATCGCAAAACAGCACGATTGCACCCGCTTTTTTCCCGAGCACACGAAGGGAATTTGTCGTGCCCGCATTTCCGCTCCCATACTGCCTGATATCAATGCCATGCAGTTTTCCATAGATATACGCCGTCTGAAAGCAGCCGAAAACATAACCGATCAATAAGCAAACTAAACGAATCATTTCACACAATGTCCTTTCTTATTTGTCTTCTTTTCGTTCCCTGATAATAAATTTCAGCGAGGTTCCCTTGAAGCCAAACGCCTCCCTTATTTTATTTTCAAGATATCTGGTGTATGAAAAATGCATCAGTTCTTTGTCATTTACAAATACGACAAACGTCGGCGGCTTCACACCCACCTGCGTCGTGTAAAAAATTTTGAGCCGCCTGCCCTTGTCTGATGGCGGCTGCTGAAGCGCCACAGCCTCTGTGACAATCTCATTGACAACGCCTGTAGAGATACGCAGGGACTGGTTCTGGATCACCATGTCGATTGTCTCAAATAATTTATTCAGTCTCTGTCCTGTGACAGCGGATATAAACACGATCTCCGCATAGAGCATAAAGGACAATGTATTCCGTACCTTCTCAGTAAAACGGTAAATGGTCTTGTCGTCTTTTTCAATGGCGTCCCACTTATTTACCGCAACGATAATGCCCTTCCCTCTGTCATGCGCAATCCCTGCAATCTTGGCATCCTGTTCCGTGACACCCTCCACTGCATCGATTACAAGCACTACCACATCGGCACGCTCCACCGCACTCACCGTGCGAATGATCATAAAGCGCTCGAGTTCTTCCTTAATCTTATTTTTCCTGCGCAGACCGGCTGTATCGATAAACACATACTCTTTGCCGTTATATGCAATCTCCGTGTCAATGGCATCTCTTGTCGTACCGGCAATATCCGACACGATCACGCGCTCCTCCCCGGCAATTTTATTGATAATAGAAGACTTCCCGACATTTGGTTTTCCGACAATGGCAATACGCGGTCTGTCGTCCTCTTCCTCTGTCAGTGCCTCCTCGTCAAACATCTCTGTCACGGCATCAAGCATCTCGCCAAGTCCAAGTTTGTTGACCGATGAAATCGGATACGGTTCCCCGATACCAAGATTATAGAATTCATAGACATCTGCCTCCATTTTGGCAAAGCTGTCCACTTTATTTACCACAAGAACCACTGGCTTGTGGCTCCTTCTGAGCATATCGGCAACCTTCGAGTCCGCGTCCACAAGCCCCTGACGCACATCGACCAGAAAAATGATCACGTCTGCCGTATCAATCGCAATCTGCGCCTGCTCACGCATCTGCGACAAGATGATATCCTTGCTGTCCGGCTCGATTCCTCCGGTATCAATCATCGTAAAATTCCAGTTCAGCCAGCTCACATCCGCATAAATGCGGTCTCTTGTAATGCCCGGCGTATCCTTCACAATCGAAATCCTATCCCCTGCAAGCACATTAAAAAGCGTTGATTTTCCTACATTCGGTCGCCCTACAATCGCCACGATCGGTTTCTTGGTTCTCTTTTCCATTTTATTCTGTATCTCCATTTCTTTCCATCTACAGAACTGTGAAGAAACAACTTTACAATTTTGCAACACTATTTCTTAACAGTACCTAATTCACCATGCAGCTACAACCCTCTGCGAATTTGCGCCTCTGCATAAATTTGCCATGTGAAATCTCTGGTTTCGCATTGTTATACCTCTCGCATGCCCCGGCACGCATACCAATCAATAGTTTGAAAGTGAACTTCTTTCAACCTTCACATAATCATCGCATCAAGTAAATCCTGCCCGCTTGATTTTACAATATCTATCGGCACTTGTAAAGCTTTTTCGAGTTCAGCAAGCGTCATATCGTCAAGAAATACAGTTTCACCGCTCTTCAATACATTTTGTGGCAGCAGTAATTTATCCCCCAAAGCCTGCCCTTTGAGCTGCGTCAGCAGATCCTGTCCCGTCAGCAGTCCGGAAACAGTGATCATCTCCCCGAAAAAGTCGTTTCTGATAGGATAAATATGAATCATCAGCTGCGGATATGCCGCCATGATCTGCCCAGCCATACCAGAGATAAAAGGATAGGCGAGCTTTCCTGTGGCAACCGACAGTTCCTTGGACGCAATCTCGACACCTTTTGTAATCTTCAGCTCGTCAAATGCCTCTTGAAATTCATTCATCAGAAGCCGCAGCATACCGACACCGTTTTCCAGCTGCAGATAGCCGTCATAACGCTCCTCCTCCGGAAGCTCCTCTTCCGCCAGGATATACCACTCATCACTGGCATGGATAAAATGAACATCATATTGGGGATAAAGCATGTCCTGCCATTTATGAACCACGGAAAGCACCTGCCTGGCGTCTTCCTTTGTAAATGGTTCCAGCGGAAACAAACCCTCGCGGTATTTTGACAATCCCACCGGCACTACTGACACACTCTCCAGGTTCGGAAGATACGCTGACAGGTCTTTGATGCTTCTCTCCAGCTCCGCCCCGTCATTTACCCCCTTGCACAACACAATCTGCCCGTTCATGGTAATTCCTGCCATAGCAAGTTTCCATGCCTTTTCCAAAGCCTGTCCCGCAAAACGATTGTTTAACATTTTACAGCGAAGCTCAGGATTCGTTGTCTGAAAGGAGACATTGATCGGTGAAAGGTGATATTTAATAATGCGGTCGACATCTTCGTCAGACATATTGGTCAGTGTCACATAATTTCCCTGCAGAAAGGACAATCTCGAATCATCGTCCTTGAAATACAGTGTGTCCCGCATTCCTTTTGGCATCTGGTCAATAAAGCAGAAAATACACTTGTTATGACAGGAACGGTAATCATCCATCAGTCCGTTTTCAAAAGTAATGCCTAAATCCTCATCATATTCTTTGTCAATTTCAAGAATCCATTCCTCCCCCGACGGTTTTCGAACCAGCACTTCGATATATTCGTCCTGTATATAGTACTGATAGTCAAAAATATCTTCTATTTTCTTTCCATTGATCTCCACAAGAGTGTCGCCTGCTTCAATCTCCAGCTCATCGGCTATACTTCCCGGCGCCACTTTCTCGACAACGTGTAAATGTTCTTTTTTCATAAATATTCTTACCTTTTTTCTAAATTTTCCCAAACTCTCTCTCTATAATACTAGAAATTCCTTGACGTGTCACTACCTGAATGATATAAAATATAGAAGAACGACTTTTATGGAAAGGAATGTATGCCAAGTGTCATATTTGAAAAAACTTAAAAATGCCATGCCTGTAGCACCTTTAAAGTTAATGGTCTTACAAAGTGCAGCAGAACTCGGAAACGAAGTCAATAATTATCTGGTCGATTTTCGCAGCAAAGCTAACAATGTATATAACAATGATCCCGCATTTCAGGGTTATTCGGAAAAAAACTATCTGTTTCAATTCAATACACCCCGCTTTAACAGCGGTGAGGCTAAAGCAGTTCTTGAGGAAACAGTACGCGGAAAAGACTTGTTTATCCTCGTTGACGTGTGCAATCACAGTCTGACCTACACCATAAACGGCTACACAAATCATATGTCACCCGATGACCATTATCAGGACTTGAAGCGCGTCATAGCCGCAACAAACGGAAAAGCACACCGCATCAATGTGATTATGCCCTTTTTATATGAGGGCAGACAACACAGGCGAAACGGACGGGAATCGCTGGACTGTGCATATGCATTCAAGGAACTCACCCAGATGGGTGTCAGCAATTTCATCACCTTTGATGCCCATGACCCAAGGATACAGAATGCTGCCCCATTGAGCGGTTTTGACAATTTTACCGCACACTATCAGTTTACAAGGGCACTCCTGCGCGCGGAGAAAGACTTAGTTCTGGACAAAGATCACATCATTGTCATCTCACCTGACGAGGGTGCACTGGACAGAGCAATTTATTTCTCGACTGTCATCGGTGCTGACACTGGAATGTTCTACAAACGCCGTGACTACTCCACAATCGTAAAGGGAAAAAATCCGATCGTTGCCCATGAATTTCTCGGAAATGATATCGAGGGCAAAGATATCATTATTATTGATGATATGATTTCCTCCGGTGACAGCATGCTTGACACCTCCAGACAGCTCAAGGCAATGAAGGCAAAACATGTATTTATCTGTACGACCTTTGGCTTATTTACAAACGGTCTCGCCGCATTTGACAAGGCATATGAGGAAGGTGTGTTTGACAAAGTGATCACGACCAACCTCTGCTACCGTCCACCCGAACTGCTGACAAAATCATATTACCTCGAGGCGGATATGAGCAAATTCCTCGCCTCGATCATTGACTATCTGAACCATGACCTGCCTATAGAACAGGTGTCGACACCCACCGAGAAAATACAGCATATCATCAAACTTTATCTCAATGGTAATGAAATCTTTAAAGTATAAAATAAGCAGGCCTACGCCTGCTCATTTTATGCATATTTTCTGGAAATTTTTCTTTCCTTTTTTCAATACAAACTCTTCCTCAAACAACTCTTTTGCATATACAGTCTTTGCATCTGTAACCTTATCTCCGTTCACGGATACACCGCCCTGCTCCACAGCGCGCCTTGCCTCAGATTTTGAGGCTGTCATGCCTGCCGTGACAAGCAGTGTGAGAATGTCAATATTACCATCCGTGAAGTTCTCATCAGAAAGCACGGTTTTTGGCATATTCTCCGAGTTTGCACCGCCCGCAAACAGTGCCGCGGCTGCCTCCTTCGCCTTCTGTGCCTCCTCCGTGCCATGTACCAGCTGTGTCAGTTCAAATGCGAGAATCTCCTTTGCCTTGTTGAGCTCGCTGCCCTCCCATTTCTCCATTACCTCAATCTCCTCAAGCGGAAGGAATGTAAGCATCTTCAGGCACTTGATCACATCTGCATCCGACACATTTCTCCAGTACTGGAAAAACTCGTATGGAGAAGTTTTCCCTGCGTCAAGCCACACTGCGCCAGACTCCGTCTTGCCCATCTTCTTGCCCTCTGAGTTGAGCAGAAGGTTGATCGTCATGGCATATGCATCTTTGCCAAGCTTGCGGCGGATCAACTCTGTGCCGCCGAGCATATTACTCCACTGGTCATCCCCGCCAAACTGCATATTGCAGCCATATTTCTGGAACAACGTGTAGAAGTCAAAGCTCTGCATGATCATGTAGTTAAATTCAAGGAAGGTCAGTCCTTTCTCCATTCGCTGCTTATAGCACTCCGCCGCGAGCATACGGTTTACGGAGAAATGCGGTCCGATCTCGCGAAGCACATCCATGTAATTCAGGTCAAGCAGCCAGTCGGCATTATTGACCATCATCGCCTTATCCTCGCCAAATTCAATGAACCTGCTCATCTGCTTCTTGAAACAGTCCACATTGTGCTGTATCGTTTCCGTTGTCATCATCTTGCGCATGTCCGTCTTTCCCGAAGGATCGCCGATCATTGCCGTACCGCCGCCGAGCAGGGCAATCGGTCTGTTTCCAGCCATTTGAAGACGCTTCATCAGGCAGAGTGCCATGAAATGTCCTACGTGAAGGCTGTCCGCCGTCGGGTCAAAACCAATGTAAAATACCGCCTTCCCATTGTTGATCATTTCCTTAATTTCATTCTCATCTGTCACTTGGGCAATCAGTCCTCTTGCCACCAATTCATCATACAACTGCATTTTCTCTACTCCTTTCACTACGTGCAAGGGACAAAAAAAATCGCCCCTTGAATGTTAAAACGTTCAAAGGACGAGGTATAAACCACGTGTTACCACCTTTTTTCACACAGGACTCGCATCCTATGCCTCAGCAAGTACGGGAAAACAAAAATATTTTCCGATACTCCTCCCAATATAACGTTCGGGGATTCCGTCACAGCCTACTCTTGCGTATACAACATACACAGATTTCGGTGTGCAGCTCCAAGAGGTATTCCCTTTCACTTTCCCTTGCGCCTCTCATCAACCGGCGGCTTTCTGTAAGTTCCCGTGAAAGCTACTTATTCTTTTCACAGCCTTTATCAATATTCAAAATTGTAACAGTTCCATCATTTTTTGTCAATGAAAAATTTTGAAACTTATACGCAAAATCTTCCGATTCTTTCCAAAAACTCATCTGCCTTCGCCTTTTCTGCATGAATGTTCATCTGCATCATACGGCGGAAGCCCTTGCTCAGCATTCCCATAATTGACTTCGCGTTGATCACACTGTCTCCTATAGAGATATCAACGTCGTAAGAACACTTCTCTGTCTGATGGACAAATTCCATCACATCATCCACATCGGATAAAAATATGTTTCTGCTTATCATAATAACTCCCCATTCCTTTAACTGTTATAAGATTACTCTTCCTGTGCCACCCTAATTTTGGTATCGGAAGCTTTTCATGAATATTGAAAACCCATTTCTTGCCTCTAATATAGTATTGTTTCCTGTTTTTGTCAATCACCGAACATAACATTTTTTACATTCTATAGTCAATTTTTTTGCATACTTTGCACAATATTCTTTCAAATCCTCTTTTCTATTCTTTTCCCGCTATAAATTTCATATTGATTTTGTATCTGCAAACATCTATAATGTAGACGTAAAACAAGAAAATACGTAACGATTCAGAAGATTCAGAACCTGCTTTTGCTGCCCAAATCCTGAATCGCTGCGGAAATACGATGAATATTACGAAAGAGGGGGAATCAAATGGAATCGTATTTCATGTTTAAAAACCTGGCCATTATTATTGTCGCCGCAAAGATATGCGGAATTGCAGCCAGAAAATGTAAAGCGCCACAGGTAGTGGGCGAGATTATTGCAGGACTTTTGATTGGTCCAAGCATATTAGGGTGGGTGGAACAATCAGATTTTCTAGTTCAGCTTGCTGAGGTCGGCGTGGTATTGCTGATGTTTTCGGCAGGACTCGAGACAGACTTAAAAGATTTGATGAAAACAGGTCCGATTGCCACACTGATTGCCTGCGCGGGCGTATTTATTCCATTAGTATGTGGTGCACTGCTTTATATGGCATTTTATGGCGTCGCTCCATGGGGTTCAGATGAATTCTACAAAGCCGTTTTTGTAGGTACGATCCTCACCGCAACCTCTGTGAGTATCACTGTAGAATCCCTGAAAGAAATGGGAAAATTAAAGGGGCATGTCGGCACCACCATATTGAGCGCGGCGATTATCGATGACATTATCGGTATCATTGTACTAACCTTTGTAATCGGTTTTAAAAACCCTGATTCTAAGCCTGTGACTGTATTGGTCAATACTATCCTGTTTTTTATCTTTGCGGTTGTGGTCGGATTTATCTGTTATAAGCTCTTTCAGTATGTTGACAACAAATACCCACATACAAGACGTATTCCGATTATGGGACTGGCGCTCTGCCTTGCCATGGCGTACATCGCAGAAAAGTATTTCGGCATTGCCGATATCACAGGCGCTTATGTGGCTGGAATTATCCTCTGCTCCATCCGTGATTCCGGTTATATTGCAGAAAAAATGGATATCAATTCCTATATGCTGTTTGGTCCAGTCTTCTTTGCAAGTATTGGTCTGAAAACCAATGTGGAAAGTGTGAATATGAGCATTCTGGTCTTTTCCATAGCGTTTGTCGCAGTCGGATTGACCTCAAAGATTATCGGCTGCGGGCTGATGGCTCACATTTGCAGGTTCAATGGCATAGATTCATTAAAGATTGGTGTCGGAATGATGACACGGGGAGAAGTTGCACTGATCGTGGCACAGAAAGGTCTGTCGGCGGGTCTGTTGACTCCGGTATATTTTACATCTGTCATCTTCCTGATTATTGTATCCTCGATCTCAACACCGATTATATTGAAAATATTGTATTCCAAAGACACAGTTTCCCCAACATAAAAATCCGGAGAAGAGACACACAAAAGCCTCCATCACAATGATGGAGGCTTTTGTGTGTCTCTTTACTACTGTGCAAATACCACATAGCTCATGCGATCCCTGATCCATTGACGATTCTCTGGGGTGACATCACCCCTTTTCCGACAGATAGCCGATTTTATCACTTTTTCTATTAAGAATCATAATAAAAATTTTTAGATTATTATTTAAATTTATTGAAATATAAGAATTTGTGTGTTATCTTGTAATTAAATACTAATAAGAATATTCTCTAAAGAAAAAGTAATCTTAGTTTTTCAGCCCTTTCACAATACATCAAAATGGAGTCCATTAAAATGAAATCAACCAAGAATACCAAACGTACAAAAATCGATGCCATGCGCATGAAAGATATTATTGCCCAGCTCACAGATATCATCTATATCCTCTGCAATGCCAAACAAAGCAATATTTCTATCATTCTGGATCAGTTTACCAACATAACAGAAGAAGAACTGAACAGTCTCAATATATTTTTTCCAATGGATATTGATAATTAAGAATTTCAAATATATAAAAAGTCCCAGACTTTACCTAAAAATCTGAGACTTTTATGTGTAACATACTCTCCGCTTAGTACAGGCTGATCCCAGAAGCATATCCATCAATTACATAATATGCCATATTCTCATCAACCTTGATATAGACTTCAATATTCTTGATTGAGTCCGCCTTATGCCCCTCTGCAACATATGCTGCCTTTACTCTGTCAATAAGGCTATTCATAACTAAATCTTCTCTGCCGCCAATCTGCAAAACAACCTTCTCTGATGCTGCTACTTTTGCAGTTGTCTTTGATTTTGTCTTTGGTTCTGCTGCTTTCTCTTCCTTCTTTGCTGTAGTTTTTGTAGCTGTCTTTGTATCTTCCTTCTTTGCTGCTCTTGTCCTTGTTGTCTTTGTAGCCTTCGCTGCCTTTGTCTTCGGTTCTGTTTCCTTCTCTTCATTAACTGCAGCTGACTCCTCTGTCTTTGGCTCCTCTGTTGTCACTTCAGCGGCTTCCACCTCTGCATTTACTTCTTCTGCTTCTGCTGTTACTTCAGCGGCTTTTACCTCTGCTTTTGTATCAGCAGCTGCCTTAGCTGCACTGACTGATTTCTTTTCTACCTGTTTCTTTGCTGTTGATTTCTTTTCTACTGATTTTCTCACTTCTAACCTCTCCTGATCTAAATCTTCTAATTTTATTTGTCCCAAAATCATATTCCGAGAATCTGCTTTTTTCCCTGATGCAGAACTCTCCTTGGTCTTAGAGACACGTTTTTGTTTTGAACTGCCAGTAACTTTCATAATGCCATCCTCCTCTCATGCCTGTATTTTCCCTCAACAGCTATGTCCTGTCACCAGGCAAAATGCAGACTTCGAAATGATGCAAAATTACATGCATTAATATGATATCACAT
>CAMWLV010000043.1 GCA_947175175.1 uncultured Lachnospiraceae bacterium | reverse complement strand
GATCAAAGATGGCGAAAATATAGAGATCCACACGAGCGGTGCGAACAATATTTTCAAGTATCCAGAGCTGGCGGACAATCAGCGGGCCAGTGAGCTGATCACAACCTTTGAAGAGAAGCAGCTGTTGAATGAGCTAGTGCAGGATACGCTCACAGACGAGAGTGGAACGGGCATACAGGTCTATATTGGAAACGAGACGCCGGTGAAAACCATGAAAGACTGCAGTGTAGTTACAGCCACCTATGAACTGGAGGAGGGCATGAAAGGTACCATCGGGATCATTGGACCGCGGCGTATGGATTATGACAAGGTGATCAGTACATTGAAAACACTAAAAAGCCAACTGGATACGATCTATAAAAAAGATGATGGGCGCAGCGGAGGATAAGTCTATTCAGATAGGGCCAGTCTTATTACAGGATTATATTTATATTATATATAGAAAGGAAACGAGTGGCAGTGGAAGAAAAAGAATTGGATGAACAGATTAAAGAAGATGTAAATTCAAGTGATGCAGACATGGAAGCAGCGGATTCCGAGGAAAACACGGCAGCCGAAGCTGAGGAGAGTGAAGCGGCAGAAGAAGATGCCGAGTCTGGCGACAAAAAAGAGAAAAAGAAATCTTTTCTTGGCAAGGACAAAAAGGAAAAGGCTAACAAGCTTCAGGAGAAGGTAGATGAGCTCGAGGACAGAGTGAAGCGCCAGATGGCTGAGTTTGACAATTTCAGAAAGCGCTCTGAGAAAGAAAAGTCCGCAATGTTTGAGACAGGCGCAAAGAGCGTAGTGGAGAAGATCTTACCTGTTGTGGATAACTTCGAGAGAGGGCTTGCAGGACTCTCAGAGGAGGAAATGAAACAGCCTTTTGCTGAGGGAATGAACATGGTATACAAACAGCTGATGACAGAGCTGGAAAAGCTTGAGGTAAAGCCAATCGAGGCAGTCGGCTGTGAGTTTAATCCGGAGCTTCACAATGCAGTGATGCAGGTGGAGAGCGAGGAGTATGAGTCGGGGATCATCGCGCAGGAACTTCAAAAAGGATATACCTACCGTGACAGTGTGGTAAGGCACAGCATGGTGGCAGTAGTTCAATAATGGTATTTAAGATAGTAAATTATATGATTTAAAAAATGAGGAGGAAAAAATCATGGCAAAGATTATTGGTATTGATTTAGGTACAACGAACAGCTGCGTGGCAGTTATGGAAGGTGGTAAGCCCACCGTTATCGCTAATACAGAGGGAGCAAGAACAACACCTTCCGTCGTGGCATTTACGAAGACAGGTGAGAGACTTGTCGGTGAGCCGGCAAAGCGCCAGGCAGTCACAAATGCAGAGAAGACAATCGCATCAATCAAGAGAGATATGGGTACAGATCATGGCAGGACGATCGATGACAAGAAGTATTCTCCGCAGCAGATTTCAGCGATGATTCTTCAGAAGTTGAAGGCAGATGCAGAGAGCTACCTAGGTGAGAAAGTTTCAGAGGCGGTAATCACAGTTCCAGCTTACTTCAACGATGCACAGCGTCAGGCGACAAAGGATGCAGGTAAGATTGCAGGACTTGAAGTAAAGCGTATCATCAATGAGCCGACAGCAGCTGCATTGGCTTATGGCCTTGACAATGAGAAGGAGCAGAAGATTTTAGTGTATGACCTCGGAGGTGGTACATTTGACGTGTCTATCATTGAGATTGGTGATGGTGTCATTGAGGTTCTTGCGACAAACGGTGATACACACCTTGGCGGTGATGACTTTGATAACAAGCTGATTCAGTGGATGATCGACGAATTCAAGAAGCAGGAGGGCATCGACCTTTCCGGCGACAAGATGGCAATGCAGAGATTGAAGGAAGCAGCTGAGAAAGCAAAGAAAGAGCTCTCTTCTGCAACGACAACCAACATTAACCTTCCTTTCATCACAGCGACAGCAGAGGGACCCAAGCACTTTGATATGAACCTCACAAGGGCTAAATTTGACGAATTGACAAATGATTTAGTAGAGAGAACAGCAGTTCCGGTGCAGAATGCGTTGAAGGATGCAGGGCTTACGTCATCTGAGATTGGTCAGGTATTGCTGGTAGGCGGTTCTACACGTATTCCGGCGGTTCAGGAAAAAGTAAAACAGCTGACAGGCAAGGATCCCAGCAAATCCCTCAATCCTGATGAGTGCGTGGCAATCGGTGCTTCGATCCAGGGTGGTAAGCTTGCGGGTGATGCAGGTGCAGGCGAGATTCTGTTATTGGATGTTACTCCGCTTTCCCTTTCGATCGAGACAATGGGCGGTGTTGCTACCAAGTTAATTGAGAGAAATACAACGATTCCTACCAAGAAGAGCCAGATCTTCTCAACAGCAGCAGACAATCAGACCGCTGTAGATATCAATGTCGTTCAGGGTGAGAGACAGTTTGCAAGAGACAACAAGTCACTCGGACAGTTCAGGCTTGACGGAATTCCTCCTGCAAGACGTGGTGTTCCCCAGATTGAGGTAACATTTGACATTGATGCGAATGGTATTGTAAATGTATCTGCGAAGGATTTGGGTACAGGAAAAGAGCAGCATATCACAATCACTGCAGGCTCTAATATGTCTGATGAGGATATTGAGAAGGCAGTTAAGGAAGCAGCTGAGTATGAGGCACAGGACAGGAAGCGCAAGGAGGCAATCGATGCGAGAAACGATGCGGATTCCTTCGTATTCCAGACAGAGAAGGCACTGAACGAGGTTGGTGACAAGATTGATGCGTCAGAGAAGTCTGCATTAGAGGCTGATCTGAATGATCTGAAAGCGCTGCTTGACAGCACGAAAGACATTGAGATGACAGAGGATCAGGTATCTGAGCTGAAGGGCAAGCAGGAAGCACTGATGTCAAAGGCACAGAATCTGTTCACAAAGATGTATGAAAATATGCAGGGTGCAGCAGGCGCGGCAGGACCTGACATGAGCAATATGGGCGGCGCCGAGCAGACACAGGATGCAGGTCCGGCAGACGATGTAGTCGATGGAGATTACAGAGAAGTTTAGTTCTTTTTTACTGTATATATAAAGAAAGGCATGGATGAACATGGCAGAGCAGAAGAGAGATTATTATGAGGTATTAGGTGTTGAGCGGGGCGCGGACGATGCCAGTATTAAAAAAGCATACAGACAGCTTGCCAAGAAATATCACCCGGATATGAATCCGGGTGACACTGAGGCTGAGAAGAAGTTCAAGGAAGCATCAGAGGCCTATGCCGTATTAAGTGATCCTGACAAGAGACGCCAGTATGATCAGTTTGGACACGCCGCGTTTGAAGGCGGCGGTGCGGGCGGATTTGGCGGATTTGACTTCGGCGGGGCTGATTTCTCTGATATCTTTGGCGATATCTTTGGTGATTTCTTTGGCGGCGGCAGAAGCAGTTCAAGGAATAACGGACCGATGAAGGGTGCCAATATCCGTACCAGTGTGCGCATTACGTTCGAGGAGGCTGTCTTTGGCATTGACAAGGAACTTGAGCTCAATCTTAAGGATACTTGTAAGACTTGTAACGGCAATGGTGCGAAACCTGGTACATCACCGGAAACCTGCCACCGCTGCGGCGGGCGCGGTCAGGTCGTGACACAGAGCAAGACACCGTTTGGCATTATTCGAAATGCGCAGGTGTGTCCTGACTGTGGTGGTTCTGGTAAAACAGTTAAGGAGAAGTGTCCAGACTGTCATGGAAGCGGTTATATTGCAAGCAGAAAGAAGATACAAGTGTCAATTCCTGCTGGTATAGACAATGGTCAGAGTGTGCGGATCCGGGATAAGGGCGAGCCGGGGGTAAACGGCGGTCCAAGAGGCGACCTGCTGGTGGAGGTAGTAGTCGACAGACACCCGATCTTCCAGAGGCAGGATATGAATATTTTCTCGACTGTTCCAGTATCTTTTGCAGTTGCGGCACTTGGCGGCGAAGTATTGATCGACACCGTGGACGGCAGGGTTGTCTATGATGTAAAAGCAGGCACACAGACCGATACGCGTGTCAGACTGCGTGGAAAAGGCGTTCCGTCGCTCAGAAATAAAGATGTGCGCGGAGATCATTATGTGACACTTGTTGTGCAGGTGCCGGATAAGCTTTCGAGCGAGGCAAAAGAGCTTCTGCGTCAATTTGACAAAGAGACTGGAAACAGTCTGGAGACTGTTAAGAATATGGAGTCAAATGATTCCGGCGAAGAGAAAAAGAAAGAAAAGAAATTTAAGAATCCGTTCAATAAGGGTTAAGAGTTAGAGCAGATTTGCGAAACGCCCACATGATGATTATGTGCATCATAGGGGCGTTTTTTGTATTGAAGTTTTTTCGTATCACAGTTTAAATGATGCAACTTTGATGCAAAAAATATGCCTGTTTGATACAAAAAATATGCAACTTTGATGACTTTCCATTGTACCATACTTATAACATCACAACAGATGATTATGAGAAAGGCAGGGTACGATAAAATGAAGAAATATAACAAGTTCCTATGTGTGCTGTGCGCATTGTTTCTGTTGGTGACACTCCCAATACCGACAGTGCATGCTGAGGAAGAGCGTGTTGAGCAGGGAGATAAAACGGGTGCACCTTATTTTTATGTAGAAACACAGGATGTATCTGTGGACAGCTTTCCCTTGAAAAAGACCAGCGTGACGGCGGATATCAATGGCGTGATCGCCGATATTCATGTGGTGCAGTCCTATGCAAATGAAGGCACAAGTCCTATTAATGCCTGCTATGTATTTCCGGCGTCCACCAAAGTAACAGTTCACGGTATGCAGATGCAGATCGGCAATCAGCTCGTAACTGCGAAAATTAAGGAGAAGGAAGAGGCAAAGGAGGAGTTTGAGGAGGCGAAGGAAGAGGGAAAAAGCGCCTCTTTGTTATCAGAGGAACGTCCGAATGTTTTTACTATGAATATTGCCAATATCATGCCGGGTGACAATGTTTCTGTCGACCTCCACTACACAGAGCTGCTCACACCCACAGACGGGGTATATCAGTTTGTATATCCCACAGTATCTGGACCAAGATATGTAGGACCTGTCATAGATGACTCCGGCACACGTGAAGAGTGGGTTGCGACGCCTTATTTGCCGGAGGGGACGGATCCGAAAGACCGATATGACATTCGTGTCAATCTCTCTGCTGCTGTTCCTATTACGGAACTTGCAAGTAGTTCCCATGAGATCATAGTTGGGTGGGAGGAAAATACCAAAGCTGTTGTATCGCTGGCGGATGCGTCTGACTATGCGGGCAACAGGGATTTTATCCTTGATTATAAGATGACAGGACAGGATATTTCCACGGGACTGATGCTGAATACAGGTGCAGACGAGAATTTCTTCATGCTGATGGTACAGCCGCCCGAGCGCTGTGATCCGGAGAATATTCCTCCAAGAGAATATATTTTTGTACTCGACATTTCCGGCTCGATGTCGGGATATCCTTTGGATACGGCAAAAGAACTGATCAAGAATCTAGTATCAGACCTCAGGGAGACAGATACGTTTAATCTAATTCTATTTTCCGGAGCATCGATCCAGATGTCAGAGAAATCCGTTCCGGCAAATGCGGAAAACATCAACAGGGCGATACAGATTATCGACGAGCAGGAAGGATCCGGCGGTACAGAGCTTGCACCGGCGTTGAGAGATGCCATCGCAATACCAAACAAGAAAGACGTATCACGCAGTATCGTTGTCATTACAGATGGCTATATATATGGTGAGAAAGAAATATTTGAAATCATTCATGAAAATATAGGCGACACAGATTTCTTTCCGTTTGGCATCGGCAGGGGTGTAAACCGGAATTTGATCGAAGGAATCGCGAAAACAGGGCAGGGTGAGCCTTTTGTGGTGACAGACAAGGAAGATGCATCAGAGACAGCTGAGCGTTTTAAAACATATATTCAGTCACCTGTTATGACAGATATCAATGTAAAATTTGACGGATTTGATGTCTATGACGTGGAACCTGCTGTCATGCCGACACTGTTTGCGCAGAGACCGCTTGTACTTCTGGGAAAATGGCGCGGTGAGCCGACAGGAACTGTCCAGATTACCGGGAAAACAGGAAACAGTGATTATGTCCAGACGATTTCAATTGCGGAGGCAGTATCACTATCACCTGATGATGCTTCTCTCGCCTCGGCAGTCACATTGGACAGTGATGTACTCAGTTATCTGTGGGCGCAGAAGAGAATTGAACGCCTGACGGACTATGGTTTGAATGAAAGTGATCCTGATGTAAAAGAGGAAGTGACACAGCTTGGATTGACCTATAGTATACTGACACCATACACTTCGTTTATCGCCGTGACAGAGACAATACGAAATCCTGACAAAAACAGTACTGATGTGGATCAGCCGCTTCCACTGCCTCTGGAAGTATCAAATTTTGCAGTTGGCGGTTACTTGTTCGGTTCTGAACCTGCGGAAATACTTCTGATTGCGGCGCTGGTACTGATTATAGCCATGCAGCTTCCTTTTATAAAAAGACATCTGCATAAGCGCAGCGCATAAAATTTCGAGCATTTCTAGCTGGATAGAGTGCTGGGCAGAAATGGAGCATTGTTATGAAAAAGAACATGATTATCTATTCTTTAGCGATTCTGGCAGTACTTGCCGTCAAAATATTTTATCGCACAGCGGACAGTGAGGCACTTTCGTGGATTCTGACACCCACCACATGGTGGGTGGGAATCCTGAGCGGTATTTCGTTTGAAAAGATTGCACAGATTGGGTATGTGAGCCATGAATACCGATTTATTATAGCCCCCTCCTGTTCTGGAGTGCGTTTTTTGCTGATTACATTTGTCATGATGATATTCTCGTTTATCCATCAGATGGATTCGTGGAGGAAAAAGATATACTGGTTTGGGTTCAGTGTGCTTTTTTCCTATGTGTCAACTATTTTTGTGAATGGGATACGAATAGCTGTTTCAATCGATCTGCCAATGATGCTCAGGAATGATGTTCTGCCAGAGTGGGTTACAGCGGAAAGGCTTCATACGATGATTGGCACTGTGATATATTTTTCCATGCTTTTTGGAATTTTTTATCTGGTTCAAAGTATTTGTAAACGTTTCACTATGCACACAGATGTGAAAGAGAAAAATACGGCAAAGCGTTTTCTGACACCTGTGTTCTGGTATTTTGTGATGGTTCTGGGGATTCCGTTTCTTGGAAGACTGTATCGGAATGACTGGAACGGATTTTGGCAGTATGCGCTGCTTGTAATGGGTGCATGTGCTCTGGTGGTACTGACGCTTGGTCTGTTGGGTGGTGCAGCACAGATGATTGGAGAGACAGGCGCGGCATTGGCAAACGCAAAGAAGATTCAAACAAAATATTTGGGTATGAAACATAAATTTTAATAGTAATAAAAACTCCTGTGTGATATGATAGTATATAATGTCGCGCAGGAGTTTTTTATGCAGGGACGTATGAAACAGAGCGGTATGTTCCGTGCAGCGAGAAGCGGAGTATTGCGGGGGAGGTTTAATATGAAGTGGAAAAAGTTTACAATAAAGACAATTACTGACGCGGAGGATATTATTATCAGCACACTTTATGATATCGGACTTGAGGGAGCGCAGATAGAGGACAAGGTTCCTCTGACACCGCTGGAAAAGGAGCAGATGTTTGTGGATATCCTGCCCGACGGACCAGAAGATGACGGGATTGCTTACTTAAGTTTCTTTGTGGAGGAGAGTGAGGAGAATATAGATACAAACAGCAGCCTGTCCGCGGACGAGATGGTCGCAAGTATCAACAGGGAGCTCGACAGCCTCCGTAATTTCATGGATATCGGGGAAGGGACTGTCATGGTCTCCGAGACAGAGGATATCGACTGGATTAATAACTGGAAACAGTTTTTTCACCAATTCTACATTGACGATCTGCTTGTGATACCGTCATGGGAGGATGTCAAGCCCGAGGACAGGGACAAGAAAATTCTGCATATTGACCCCGGTACGGCATTCGGCACAGGGATGCACGAGACGACACAGCTTTGCATCAGGCAGTTGAAAAAGCACATTACATCAGAGACAGAGCTGCTTGATGTGGGAACGGGGAGCGGCATTCTTGCCATTATTTCCCTGATGTATGGCATCAGGCATGCAGTCGGCACAGACCTCGATCCCTGTGCATTGGAAGCAGTGCGGGAAAACATGGAGGTGAACCATATTGCACCTGAGCGTTTTGAGATGATGATCGGAAACATTATCACGGATCAGGCAGTGCAGGACAAGGTTGGCTATGCAAAATATGACATTGTAGTCGCAAATATTCTGGCAGATGTGCTTGTGCCGTTGACGCCGGTTATCGTGAATCAGCTCAAACCAGGCGGAGTGTACATCACCTCTGGAATCATAGACAACAAGGAACAGACCGTGCGTGACGCGGTGGAGGCAGCCGGACTGGAAGTCATTGAAGTGACTTATCAGGGCGAGTGGGTGAGTGTCACAGCGCGCAGGAAAACAGTTCCTTAGAGAGTCGGGGGAACGAAGTATGTATCATTTTTTTGTAGAGCCTTCCCAGATTTCTGACAGGAGTGTCATAATTACGGGTGACGACGTGAATCATATCAGGAATGTGATCCGTTTAAAGCCGGGTGATGAGATCAGCATCAGCAATGGGGTGGACGGCAGGGATTACCGATGCGGTATCGAGGAGATTACGGATACCGAGGTTGTGTGTACGCTCCGTTTTATCAAGGAGGACGGTGTGGAACTGCCTTCTAGGGTGTATCTTTTCCAGGGACTTCCCAAAGGGGATAAGATGGAGTTTATCATTCAGAAGATGGTGGAGCTTGGCGTTTACGAGATTATCCCGGTTGCCATGAAGCGCTGTGTGGTGAAGCTGGACGATAAGAAGGCAAAGGCGAAAACTGCGCGCTGGCAGGGAATTGCGGAGGCAGCCGCAAAGCAGAGTAAGCGAGGCGTTATTCCGAGAGTGCGGGAGGTAATGGGTTATCAAGAAGCGCTAAAATACGCGGAAGATTTAGATGTGAAGCTCGTGCCCTACGAGATGGAGAATTTGCTCGAAGGGGCAGCAGGCATGGCAGGAACACGTCAGGTCATCGATTCGTTAGAGCCAGGGCAGTCCGTCGCTGTTTTGATCGGACCTGAGGGCGGATTTGAGGAGAATGAAATCCAGTCAGCCATTGACTGCGGCATGAGACCAATCACGCTGGGCAAACGGATTTTGCGTACAGAGACCGCAGGAATGACTGTTATGGCATGGATTATGTATCAGCTGGAAGACAGGTAATACGCACGAACATTGTATTGACATAGTATAAAATATGCACTATACTCTTATTGACAATACAACCCATGGTATTCTATATAGAAAGGTAGAAGTGTTATGGCAACTACAAATGTAACAATGAGAATGGATGAGGAGTTAAAGGCACAGGCGGAAGAGCTTTTTGCGGATCTGGGACTAAACATGACGTCTGCGTTTACTGTGTTTGTGAAACAGGCTCTTAGGGAACAATGTATTCCGTTTAAGATTTCAAGAGCAGTCGCAAATGAAGAAACGATGGAGGCGATGGAAGAAGTGCGGCAAATGAAGCAGTATCCCAATCTAGGAAAATCTTATACAGATGTAGACGAAATGATGGAGGAACTGCTTAAGTGAAATATACAGTGAAACCTACATCAAAATTCCATAAAGACCTGAAAAGGGCTCATAAGAGGGGGTATGATATTTCACTGTTGACAGATATTATTAAAAAATTGGCGAATAATGAGAAATTGCCTGAGAAAAATAAAGACCATGCTCTCTCAGGTGATTATTTAGGATTGCGTGAATGTCATATTACACCAGATTGGTTATTGATTTATGAAATTGATAATGAAAGTATTATTTTGTATCTAACCAGAACAGGTACTCGTAGTGATTTATTTTAAAAGGCAAAGTAAGGAACTGCGCACATAATCTCAAAAGAGCGCATATTTATATTATATGATTACTGTTCCAAAGTTAGACATATTTTTTGTCTGACTTGGAATGGATATAAAATACATTAGAAGGTGTGAATATGATGGAAGTATATCTTGACAACTCGGCGACAACGAAATGTATGCCAGAGGTCGCATCGCTTATGACTCATATTATGTGTGAGGACTATGGAAATCCCTCCAGTATGCACAAGAAGGGTGTGGAGAGCGAAAAATATGTGCGCTATGCCAAAGAAGTCATTGCAAAATGCATGAAAGTACAGGAAAAGGAAATACTTTTTACATCAGGAGGAACCGAATCGGACAATATCGCGCTGATTGGCGGCGCGTATGCAAACTGCCGGGCGGGCAGACATATCATCACGACCAGGATCGAGCATCCTGCAGTACTGCAGACCTGTGCCTATCTCGAAGAACAGGGATTTGCAGTGACGTATCTGCCAGTTGATACAAACGGTGTCATTCGTCTTGCCGATTTGGAGAAAGCAATGACAAAAAATACGATTCTGGTATCGATCATGCACACAAACAACGAAGTGGGAGCTATGCAGCCGATTGAACAGGCGGGTGAGCTGATCAAACGCATCAATCCAAATACTCTGTTTCACGTAGATGCAGTTCAGGGCTTTGGAAAATGCAGAATTTATCCGAAACGGTTGCATATCGATCTGCTGTCCGTGAGCGCTCACAAGATTCATGGACCGAAAGGTGTCGGATTTCTTTATATGAATGAAAAAGCAAAGATAAGACCTATTATTTTTGGCGGTGGACAGCAGAGAGGAATGCGTTCTGGTACGGAAAATGTGCCGGGTATCGCAGGTATGGCGAAGGCTGTCGAAGAAATCTTTGTGGATTTCGAACCTAAGATCAATTATCTGTACAACATCAAGGAGCGTTTTGTAAAGGGTGTGAGTACCATAGACGGCATCAGGCTTAACGGTCCTATAGGGCGGGATGGCGCACCACATGTGGTCAGTGTTTCCATACAGGGCATTCGCAGCGAGGTGATGCTGCACGCACTTGAGGACAAAGGAATCTATGTTTCGGCAGGAAGCGCATGCTCGTCCAATAAGCCTTCGGTATCGGCTACTTTAAAGGCAATCGGTGTCGAGAAACAGTATCTTGATTCTACACTGCGGTTCAGCTTCAGTCTGTATACGACTGAGGCGGAGATTGACTATACAATAAAATGCATGAGAGAACTGATTCCGATGCTCAGGCACTACACCAGAAAATAAAACGAAAAGTACATCTAAGGCGGCAAAAGACGCCGCCTTAGATGTACTAAGTTTCGTTTGGCAGGTCTGCAGTGCGGCAAACTTGCAGAGAAGGAGAAAATAGCATGTACAAATCATTTTTAATAAAGTACGCAGAGATTGGCGTGAAGGGAAAGAACAGATATTTGTTTGAAGACAGATTGTGTGATCAGATACGGTATGCACTGACGCGCTGTGAAGGTACATTTGAGGTGACAAAGTCACAGGGAAGAATCTATGTCAATTCACTCTCAGACTTTGATTACGAGGAGACGGTTGAGAATTTAAAGACGGTGTTTGGAGTCACAGGCATCTGCCCGGTAGTCCATGTCGAGGATGAAGGATTTGAAAAGCTCTGTCAGGATGTCATTCAGTATATTGATAAAGTTTACCCTGACAAAAATTTCACATTTAAGGTAGATGCGCGCAGGGCAAGAAAGAATTATCCCAAAAATTCGATGGAGATCAACTGTGATATCGGCGAAGCACTGTTAGATGCATTTCCAGAGATGAAAGTTGATGTGCACAAGCCAGACGTAATGCTGCGCATCGAAGTACGGGAAAAAATCTATATTTATTCGACAGTTATTCCGGGGCCGGGAGGACTTCCTGTTGGAACAAACGGGAAGGGTATGCTGCTCTTGTCGGGCGGTATCGACTCTCCAGTGGCAGGCTATATGATCGCAAAACGTGGTGTCAAGATTGATGCGGTGTACTTCAATGCACCGCCCTATACTAGCGAACGCGCGACGCAGAAAGTGATTGACCTCGCAAGAACGGTATCCAGGTACAGCGGTCCGATCAATCTGCATATTATTAACTTTACGGATATACAGCTCTATATTTATGATCAATGTCCGCATGATGAACTTACGATTATCATGAGGCGCTATATGATGCGCATTGCCGAGGAGATTGCAAAGAAAAGCAATTGTCTGGGACTGATCACGGGCGAGAGCATTGGGCAGGTTGCTTCCCAGACGATGCAGTCGCTGATGGCCACAAACGATGTGTGTACGATGCCAGTCTATAGACCGTTGATTGGTTTTGACAAGCAGGAGATCGTGGAAGTCTCGGAGAAGATTGATACATACGAGACTTCGATCCAGCCCTATGAGGACTGCTGTACGATCTTTGTGGCAAAGCACCCTGTGACCAAGCCGAATCTCAATGTGATACGAATTCATGAGAGAAATCTCGATGAGAAGATTGATGATCTGGTCAAGACAGCACTGGATACAGATCAAGTGATGGAGATCGTTTATAGATAAAAAATGATACAAAAACAAAACCGGGTACAAAACTGTACCCGGTAAATGTTCAGCTCGTCTAATATTCAGGCTTTTGACATCTAAGCTACGGACAAGGTCTAAGTATGTATCACTGCTATGTGGATACTATACTAAATAAGGCTTTAATACTTCCATAACCTCATCTGCGCCGCTCTCAGCATGAATATTGAGATCGATGGGCTTAGATAAATCTAAGCTGAAGATACCCATAATAGATTTTGCATCTATAACGTATCTGCCTGAAACAAGGTCAAAATCATAATCGAACTTTGTGATATCGTTTACGAAAGATTTTACCTTATCAATAGAGTTTAAAGAAATCTGAACTGTTTTCATTCTGACTACCTCCTTTTATTATACCTTCTCTTTAATAATAAAGGGAATCCGCGGAAAAGTCAACTAAAGACGAAAAACAGTTGTAATGAAAATTGACGAAAATTAACTAAAAATATGTACAAATTGACATTGTAATCAAAAGGAAGCTTACAATAGACGAAAGGATAAATGGGCAAAATGAAGACAGTAGCATATCATAATCTGGGTTGTAAGGTCAATTCATACGAAATGGACGCGATGATACAGGCGCTGCGGCAGAAAGGATATCGGATCGTGCCATTTGAGGAAAAGGCAGATATTTACATAGTAAACACCTGTACGGTAACCAATATTGCAGACAGAAAAAGCAGACAAATGCTTCATAAGGCGAAAAAAACCAACCCGGAGGGAATCGTTGTGGCAGTCGGATGTTATGTGCAGTCTGACGCACAGGCAGTTGAGGCGGACAGTGCAGTTGATTTATTAATAGGAAATAACAGAAAAAAGAATCTGGTGGAAATCCTTGAGAGTTATTTCGAAGGCGTGATGCAGGAGAGTGTGATTGACATCAATCATACATCAGAGTATGAGGAAATGCAGTTGACTACCACAGCAGAACACACCCGTGCCTATATCAAGATCCAGGATGGGTGCAATCAGTTCTGTACATACTGCATGATACCTTATGCGAGGGGGCGTGTCAGAAGCCGCAGGAAACAGGATGTACTGAGAGAAATCGAGGGACTTGCGGCAGCAGGGTACAAAGAGTTTGTACTAACAGGGATACATATCAGCTCATATGGTATGGACTTTAAGGAAGACCAGGAGGAAAATCTGCTGACGTTAGTGCAGGCGATCGATACAGTCAAAGGGGTAGAGCGGATTCGGCTGGGCTCGCTCGAACCACGTATTGTCACAGAGGCGTTTACAAGAGGTCTGGCAGAATTAAAACACATCTGTCCGCATTTTCACTTGTCACTTCAAAGCGGTTGTGAAACAGTGCTAAAACGTATGAATCGTCATTATACACCAGAGCAGTACCTGAACGGAGTAGAATTTCTGCGCAGGGCTTTTGTGCATCCGGCGATTACCACTGATGTGATTGTGGGATTTCCGGGGGAGACAGAGGAAGAATTTGCGGCTGGCAGACAGTTTGTGGAGACAGTCGGATTTTATGAGATGCACATTTTTAAGTATTCCAGGAGAAAAGGTACAAAGGCGGCAGTGATGCCCATGCAGGTGTCAGAGGCGGAAAAGACCACAAGAAGCGGTGTGCTGCAGTCCATCGAAAAGCGGGATTCGAAGGATTTCAGGTCTTATTATCTCAGTAAAAATGTGGAGGTGTTATTTGAAGAAAAGAAAGAAATCGCGGGAAAAGAGTACTGGATAGGACACACGAGAGAGTATGTAAAAGTGGCAGTTCCGGCTCATGAAAAGACGCTTGAAAATCAATTGGTTACAGGAAAAATCGAAGGATTTCTCGACGATGAGATTATAATTATGCAGGATTAATACAGTTTTAATACTGTAACTCTTGAATTTTGTATCGAATTAAGTTATGATATTTATAACAATGCAAAAGGAAAGCTCATCGGTAACTATTCAGTACGGGGACCGATCGGAAGGAGCATAGAGAATGGAAGATATGACACGGACACAATTCATACAGTTAACACCTGAGGTTCTCGGGGAATCAGCCTCGGTCAAGGATGTGATTGCTTCTGTCTATGCTGCTCTTACAGAAAAAGGGTACAATCCAGTGAATCAGATCGTTGGCTATATCATGTCAGGGGATCCGACTTACATCACCAGCCATAAGGGAGCGCGTGCCATGATCATGAAAGTGGAGCGGGACGAGCTTGTGGAGGAGATGCTGAAGTCCTATATTTATAATGCGGGCTGGAACAGGATTGGAAGATTTTAGATGTTTTAGACCAATATGGAGAGATACATGAGGAAAATGGGACTTGACTTCGGGGCGAAGACCGTGGGAGTGGCAATCAGCGATCCGCTTCTCATCACAGCGCAGGGAATCGAGATTGTACGCAGAAAGTCTGAGAGCAAGCTTCGTCAGACCTTGGCAAGAATCGAAGAATTGATCGTGGAGTACGAGGTGGATGAGATCGTGCTTGGTTATCCTAAGAATATGAATGACACCGAGGGAGAACGGGTGGAGAAAACCCTTGCCTTCAAGGAAAAGTTAGAGAGAAGGACAGGGCTGGATGTACAGCTGTGGGATGAGCGGTTGACCACAGTGGCAGCAGATAAAGCGATGATAGAAGCCGGTATAAGACGTGAGGAGCGGAAAGAGCACGTTGACAGAATAGCGGCAGTTTTTATTTTGCAGGGGTATTTGGACTATCTCAAAAATAAGGAAGGGTATGGAACACGATAATGGAAAAAATAACCTTTAAGCCGGATGGTGAGGAAAAGGAAGTAGATTTTTATGTGCTGGAGCAGACAACCATCGGCGGGGTGAATTATATTTTGGTAACAGATGCGGAGGAAGAGGAGGATGGAGAAGCGTATATTTTGAAAGCATTTTCCGATACGGATGAGCATGAGCAGGTTTATTGTATGGTTGAGGATGATGGGGAACTTGCGGCTGTAGCGGGTGTTTTTGAAAATATGCTGGATGACATCGACCTGATTTAGATAAAACGTTACAGGAGGTTTAATTTGAAACAGAACAAACAAAATACTTCAAAGCTTAAGATCATACCGTTAGGTGGTCTTGAGCAGATTGGAATGAACATTACTGCCTTTGAGTATGAAGACAGTATTGTTGTGGTGGATTGCGGTCTGAGTTTCCCAGCAGACGATATGCTGGGTGTCGACCTTGTGATACCAGATGTCACCTATCTGAAAAACAATCAGGACAAGGTAAAAGGATTTGTCATCACACATGGGCACGAGGATCATATAGGCGCACTGCCATATGTGCTCAAAGAACTCAATGTTCCAGTGTATGCCACAAAGCTTACGATGGGAATTATCGAGAACAAGCTCACAGAACACAATCTGATACACAATGTACGTAGAAAAGTGGTCAAATTTGGGCAGAATATCAATCTGGGGTGCTTCCGGATTGAGTTTATCAAGACAAACCACAGTATTGTGGACGCGGCAGCGCTCGCAATCTACTCGCCGGCAGGTATTGTGGTACACACGGGGGATTTTAAGGTAGATTACACCCCTGTGTATGGTGATGCCATCGATCTGCAGCGTTTTGCAGAGCTTGGCAAAAAGGGTGTGCTGGCTTTGATGTGTGACAGTACCAATGCGGAACGACCGGGTTTTACCCCGTCTGAGAAGAAACTGGGGCCGGTATTTGACTCACTATTCGAGGAGCATAAGAAGACCAGAATCATCATTGCTACCTTTGCGTCAAATGTGGACAGAGTACAGCAGATCATCAATACGGCAGATAAATTTGGCCGAAAAGTGGTGGTCGAAGGGCGGAGTATGGTCAATATCATAGAGACTGCTTCCAATCTGAACCGTATCAGTATACCAGACAATACATTGATTGATATAGAGCGGCTGAAAAATTATCCGAAGGATAAGACGGTTATCATTACGACAGGCAGCCAGGGTGAAAGCATGGCTGCGCTCAGCCGTATGGCAAGCGGTATGCACAAGAAGATTTCGATACAAAAAGGCGACACGGTCATCTTCTCGTCCAATCCGATTCCGGGAAATGAGAAGGCAGTCACGAAAGTGATCAATGAACTCTTCAAGAAAGGCGCTGACGTCATTTTCCAGGATACCCATGTGTCAGGACATGCCTGCCAGGAGGAGATCAAGCTGATCTACACGTTGACAAAGCCCAAATATGCAGTTCCGGTGCATGGAGAGTACAAGCATTTAAAGGCACAGGCAAAGATTGCCATGGACTTGGGCATCGACAAGGATGATGTGTTTATCCTGCAATCAGGTGATGTGCTGTCACTGGATAATAACAGTGCGAGTATCACGGGAAAAGTGCCTGTGGGTGCGGTGCTTGTGGATGGGCTTGGCGTCGGCGATGTTGGAAATGTGGTACTCCGGGACAGGCAGCATCTCGCGGAGGATGGCATCTTGATCGTGGTGATGTCCCTGGACGGTGCATCGGGAGAGCTGCTCGCAGGACCAGATATTGTCTCGAGGGGATTTGTGTATGTGAAGGAGTCTGACGAGCTGCTTGATGAGGCGCGCAAGGTGATCGAGAAGGCAGTGCTTGGCTGCCTCAAAAAAAATATCACGGACTGGGGCAAGATCAAAGGAACCATCAAAGATACGCTGAGCGAATTTGTATGGAAAAAAACAAAGAGACGTCCGATGATATTGCCGATCATCATGGAAATATAAAACGAACTCGGAGGTAGCGTAATGAATGCAAAACAGTTATTGGGAGCGGTCGCCGCGATGATTATCAAGATTGCGCTGGCAGCAGTGGTCATTGTCGTGGTGTTCCGGCTTGCAGTATATGCATATGATTTCGGATACCAGGTGTTTGCCGATATACCTGTCAGTGAGGGCGAGGGAAGAATTGTCAGTGTCGTCATATCTGAGGGTCAGAGCAGCAGGGATCTTGCAAAAATGCTGGAGCAGAAAGGGCTGGTCAATGATGCGAATGCGTTCTACATCTATGAGCGGCTTTCTGATTACAAGGACATGCTGCAGCCCGGAGTCTATGAACTGAGTACGTCCATGAAAGCAGAGGAAATGCTTGAAATAGTGTGTCATAAGGAGGGCGGGGCAGAAGAGGCAAACGGGAATTGATTTAACCAATTTAACCATAGGAAAAGAAAGGGCAGCAGTTGGGAATCGTAAGATTTAGACTGCTGTTTCCAGATGTTTCTAGCTCCATTTTGCCATCAGACTTGAAAAAAGAATTGCCAATTGGGTTAAAAAGTGATAGACTATTACCGATATAGAATGATAGAGATGTAAAAGACATTCAGCTATAGGCTTACCGAGGAAGGTGACGGACATGAAAAGGTACAGGAAAAAGGATCTGCTTCAGATCGTGTCAACATTAGTACAAGTAAATGATTCCATCACCAGGACAGCAGTATCTACTGTCCTTTTTGAGGTGGAGGAGGAATTTGCGAAGTGCCAGGAAGCAGCGATCAATCTGGGTAATTACCTTGAGACATTAAATGATATGGATTATACTCCCCTGGTAAGCATTCTGGAAGATTACTGCGAGAATGTTTACCAGATGGGTATCAATATTCAGGATGAAAACCTGTGCAGGAAGCTGACCAAAAAGATTCGAAAACAGCTCATACAACTGCAGAATGCCATCACTTACGATATGCCGCAGGATAAAAAAGAAGTTGTGTTTCTGCCATACAAGGCAGCCATGTGGGATTCGCTGGAAAGTGTATGGAAGGCGGCACAGGAAGATGAGAATTGCGATGCCTATGTCATTCCAATACCATACTTTGATAAAAATCCAGACGGAAGCTTCCGCGAAGAGCATTATGAAGGTAACCTTTATCCAGAAGATGTTCCCATTACAAGATATGATGAATATGATTTTGAGGAACGTAAGCCGGATATCATTTATATACATAATGCATATGATAATTGGAATCTGGTCACAAGCGTTCACCCGAAATTCTTTTCTAACAACTTGAAAAAATGGACAGAACAGCTGGTTTATATTCCATATTTTGTTCTTCATGAAGTGGAACCAGATAATGAGCAGGCGGTGGAAGGAATCAAACATTTCTGTTTTATGCCGGGAATTATCAATGCAGATAAAGTGGTCGTACAGTCGGAGGATATGAAGCAGATCTATGTCAATGAATTTTTGAAAGCTGCAAAGCAGCATGGACTACAGGGAAAGCACCTGGACAGAGCTTATCTGGAACAAAAATTCCTGGGGTTGGGCTCGCCAAAATATGACAGGATAGTTGCTGCAAAAAAGGAAGATCTGGAGGTTCCTCAGGAATGGCTGAAAGTCATTGAGAAAACTGATGGAAGCTGGAAAAAGATCATTTTATACAACACCGGAATCGCAGCGCTGCTTTCCCACAATGAAAAGTGGGTGGACAAGATTGAGAACGTGCTGAATACGTTCAAGGAAAATCAGGACGAAATTGCTCTGTTATGGCGTCCGCATCCATTGATCGAAAGCACAATGAAATCCATGCGGCCGGAAGTACTGCTAAAGTATACGATGCTGAAAGAACAGTACATTGCGGAGGGCTGGGGGATTTATGATGAGTCCGCCGATGTGGACAGGGCGGTGGTGATCAGTGATGCGTATTATGGGGACGGAAGTTCCGTAGTACAGTTGTATCAGCAGACGGGGAAACCAATCATGATACAGAATGTGGAGGTTATTACATAAGATTTAGGAACTGTGCAAAGATAGCGTACAGAGTTGAGGCAGGTTATTTTTGCACAGCTCCTAAATGGAGTTGGGAGTAATACGAACCTTGTTACTGTTCACTCCGTTCCAGTAACGAGCAAAAATCCATGCAATATTTGCTTTGCAAATGGATTTTTACCTGCTGACTGTGCGTTTTCAGTGTGAACAGTAACCGAACCTTGACAATTTCATACTTTACATTAGTGTTTTGTTTACATATGTCTGGATTGTATGTTAGAATGATATCAGGAATGAAGGAACAGCTCATCGTTTGTCGGCGGTTCCTGATATGGGAGGTAGAGGCAGATGAAACGCAGATTTAATGTAACTGGTTCCTGCATTCCACAGCGGCACTACATGGTACGGCTTGATGACAGGGTAAAAAAGATCAAAGAAGATTATGTGGATGATGGCAGTTATTTTATAATCAACAGGGGACGGCAGTATGGAAAGACGACGACACTAAGAGCACTTGCAAAATATCTGGAAGAGGTTTATATTGTTTTTTCATTGGATTTCCAGCAGATGGGTACAAAGACATTTGCGGATGAGACGGCATTTTCCCAAGGATTTCTTGACAGACTGCTGACGGAACTCAGAAAAGCAGATGCGGAGGACAAAGTAAAAATACGGGAAATGCTGTCGGATTTTAAGAACAATAATCCTAATGTTATATTGGATGCATTGTTTGCGTTTCTGAGCAGTATGTGTGAAAGCTGCGAATGTCCCATTATACTGATAATCGATGAGGTAGACAGTGCCTCAAACAATCAGGTCTTTATTGATTTTCTGGCACAGTTGAGAGGATATTATCTAAGACGCGAAGATATGCCGACATTCTATTCGGTGATTCTTGCAGGCGTGTACGACATCAAGAATCTTAAATTAAAGCTGCGCTCAGAGTCAGAGCACCAGTATAACAGCCCTTGGAATATTGCAGCAGATTTTAAAGTTGATATGAGTTTTTCTGTGAGTCAGATTGTGGGTATGCTTGCTGAATATGAGTCAGATCACTGTACAGGAATGAATGTACAGGAAATGGCGGAAGAGATTTATCAATATACATCGGGTTATCCGGTACTTGTCTCGTCAATCTGCAAATGTATTGATGAAGATCTCTCTGGAGAAAGTAACTTCGGTGACTTGGGTCAGGCATGGACAAGTGCGGGGATTACGGAAGCTGTCAAACGTATTTTATATGACCGAACGCCTCTGTTCGAAAGCATGATCCGCCATCTTGATGATTACCCAGGGATGAAGCGGATGTTTCAGGAAATTCTTTTGCAGGGAAATACATTCACATATAACCTGGATACGAAAGAGATCAGCCTTGCATGCATGTTCGGCTATGCAGTCAATAAAGCTGGAAAAGTGCAGGTGGCAAACCGCATCTTCGAGACGAGGCTCTACAATTACTTCCTGTCAGAAGAAGAATTTGCAGGGACAAATACTTCCAATCAAATTGGAAATATGGCGATGCGTGACAGGAGCTATTTTATCCATGATGGGAAGCTTGACATGGATATGGTGATGAAACGATTTGTTGAGACTTTTACGGATATCTATGGAGAAGAAGATTCAAAATTTGTTGAAAAATATGGCCGTAAATTTTTCCTGCTCTATCTAAGACCGATCATCAATGGCACAGGGAATTACTACGTTGAGGCACAGACAAGAGACGATCGGCGCACAGATGTCATCGTGGATTATCTTGGTGAGCAGTTTGTCGTTGAATTGAAGATCTGGCGAGGAAATGAATATAACGAGCGAGGCGAGAAACAGCTTGCGGATTATCTGGACTATTACCATAAAGATAAGGGGTATCTGCTCAGCTTTAATTTTAACCAGAAGAAAGAGGTTGGCGTGAAAGAGCTGCGGATTGGGGACAAGATGATTGTGGAGGCGGTTGTGTAGGGTTCTTTGCGATTACGCATAAACTGAATAGATTGATTATAAAAAGACTGATGTAAAGTATGAGATTGTCAAAAAGTTTTTGGCGGGAAGTATGTACATCAGTTTTTTATGTGTTATCAATTAAAATACAGTAATAAAAAGCAGCAAAGAAAACAAATACTTGAAAATGGAGTTAGGTTTAAAAATGGAAAGACTGGGAACCAAAGCAGAAACTTTGGAGATCATGTATGGAAAATTGAATACAGCGAAAGTCCTTCCACAATATATGTTTACAGTGTCAGAGTGGGCGCAGAAAAAGGAAGAGATCCTCTATCAGTTTTTGGAATTGGAATGGAATGAGAATGTAATCGTTCGCAGCAGCTGCCAGAATGAGGACACACAGAATGCGTCTATGGCAGGAAAGTTTGAATCCGTAGCCGATGTTTGCGGTGTGGAGGCGTTTCAGGATGCGGTGTCCAGAGTGATTCACTCCTATGGTGCTGATTATGGCGATGATCAGATTCTTGTTCAGCCGATGCTTAGGGAAGTAAAGTTTTGTGGGGTGGCATTTACCTTAGACCCAAGTACACATGGTAATTACTATGTTATCAATTATGATGCGACAGGGGATACATCGGCAGTAACATCTGGAACGGGAGACAAAGACTGCCTGTATTATCATTTTAAAAATGCATCCAAAGAATCAGCGCCAGAGGAACTGAGACAGCTTTTAGCAGGGCTTGAAGAATTGGAGATATTTTTTGGACAAGATAATCTGGATGTGGAATTTGCGATCACACAAGAGAATGAACTATACATATTGCAGGTACGTGCGCTGTGCATATCACAGGAGCGTATTGATCAGAAAAAACAGACAGAAGAGCTTGCCCGTATCACAGAAAAGATCAAGCAAAATAACCAGTCCAAGCCATTCCTGTGTGGACAAAAGACAGCTTACAGCGTCATGACAGACTGGAATCCGGCGGAAATGATAGGTGTCCGCCCGAAGCC
The DNA here is from genome assembly GCA_947175175.1 of uncultured Lachnospiraceae bacterium. GTDB lineage: Bacteria > Bacillota > Clostridia > Lachnospirales > Lachnospiraceae > COE1. Next base: position 4,128 of record CAMWLV010000043.1, on the reverse strand, counting down.
ACTGGCACTGTCGCTTTACAAGGAGATTATTACAGATAGTGTATGGGCATATCAGAGAGACAATTACGGCTATAGAAATCTGCGGAGTTTTCCGCTGATGGTCGATTTCTGTGGATTGCCATATATTGATGTGCGTGTCAGTTTCAACTCTTTCATTCCAGCGGGATTGGATGAAGAGATCAGTGAAAAACTTGTCAACTATTATATCGGACAATTGGTACAGAACCCACAAAAGCACGACAAGGCAGAATTTGAAATTGTGTTTTCGTGTTACACACTGGATATGCCGCAGAGAATACAGATATTGAAAGAGTATGGTTTTTCGGAGGAAGAGATCGGCCGAATCATTGATGCACTCAGGAATGTGACGAACCATATTATTGATTATAAAAATGGACTGTGGCGCAAGGATTACAGGAAAATAGAGATCTTGAACCAGCGCTACCAAAAGATTATGGAGAGTGAGCTGAATGATATTGAAAAAATTTACTGGCTTCTGGAGGACTGCAAACGTTATGGAACACTTCCGTTTGCAGGGCTGGCACGGGCTGCGTTTATTGCAGTACAGATCTTAAAGTCCTTTGTTGCGTGCGGAATCCTAAGTGATGCGGATTACGAGGCATTCATGGGGGAAGTGGATACAATTAGCTCTGCTATGAACAGGGACAGGGAAGAATTGTCAATGGTATCTTTCCTGAAAAAGTATGGGCATTTGAGACCAGGAACTTATGATATTACCTCTTTGAGATATGATGAAGCACCTGAATTATATTTTAATCATACGGCAGATGACTGCATAAAGAAAGCGGGAAATTCAGATTGTAAGGCAGGACAACAAGGCAAGTTTCGCTTATCCCTGGAACAGCTTAATCAATTAAGAGATGCATTACAGGAAAACGGACTGACAAATAATGTGCTGGATATCATGGATTTTATAAAGAATGTCATTAAAGGACGGGAATATGGAAAGTTTGTTTTTACCAGAAATCTCAGCATGGCAATCCGGTTGATCAGTCAGGTGGGAAATGCGATGGGAGTATCAAGAGACGAATGCAGTTATATTGGTATACAAACGATTTATGATCTTTATGTCTCCACAGGAGATATAAAGGAAAGATTTTTATTGTCCATACAACAGGGAAAGAAAAAGTATGAAATGACACAGGCAGTTACGCTTCCGCCGGTCATTTTAGATGCCAGCGACGTGGAAAGGTTTTATTATCCGGATTCTGAGCCTAATTTTATCACTTCCTTAAAAGTCTGTGGTGAGATTAAGGTAATTGAATCAATGGTGGATACAAATAATGTCTCAGGGAAAATTGTCATGATTGAGAGTGCGGATCCGGGATATGACTGGATTTTTGCTCTTGGCATTAAAGGATTGATCACGATGTATGGCGGAGCCAATTCCCATATGGCAATCCGGTCAGGAGAGCTTGGGATTCCGGCAGTGATTGGCGTCGGGGTGAAACGGTTTGAAAAATACCGACAGGCGAGTGTTATCGAGATCGATGCACTTTTGAAGACTATAAGAATATTAAAAGGAGAATAGAGATTAATGAAAACGGAATGGGACTATACAGAATTGGCAGATGCTTATTTAAAAAGACCAGATTATGCGCAGGTCGCAATAGATAAGATGCTTGAAACCGCAGGAGTAGAACAAGGAGATGCGGTATGTGATGTTGGAGCCGGGGCGGCACATCTCACTATAAAGCTTGCAGAATATGGATTGAAGGTTTGCGCAGTCGAGCCCAATGATGCTATGAGGGCAAATGGAATAAAAAGGACAGCACAATTCCAAAATGTGAGCTGGCATGAGGGAGTTGGAGAGCATACAGGGATGGAGGACAATGCTTTTGGTCTTGTGACGTTTGGTTCTTCTTTCAATGTATGCGATAGACAGCTGGCTTTGAGGGAGAGTGCAAGAATATTAAAACCAAATGGATGGTTTGCATGTATGTGGAATCATAGGGATTTAGAAGACCCATTACAGCAGGAGATAGAGACTGTATTGAAAAAAAATATCAAAGACTACAGTTATGGGACACGCAGAGAAGACCAGACAATCGTTATTGAGGAGAGCGGACTGTTTGGCGAGGTGATACATCTGGAAGGGACAGTAGTGCATGAAATTCCTGCAAAAGATTTTATTGAGGGATGGAAATCTCATGGTACTGTCTATCGCCAATCCCCAGAAAAATTTAATCTGATTAATGAGGAAATCAAAAAGCTTGTAGAGTCTGTTGGTACAGAGAAGGTTAAAGTTCCATATACAACAAGGATATGGATGGCACAATACTGCAGGTAAAGCGTAGGGGACAGTAAAATGTGACAAGATAGTATATTTTGGCAGTAGTAATTATAGGCAGATAGTTGTCAGGTATTGGGAGGTCATTGTGAGGAAAATAGTGATTTATACCCAACGTATAGAGATAATTAAAATTTATGGAGAACGCAGGGACTGTGCGGATCAGCGCATACCGCAGTTTTTGGAATCATGTGGTTATATTCCTGTTCCCGTGTCAAATGTAATATCAGATTTGGCTGCATTTGTAGATGCTGTCAATCCGGTGGGGATTTTACTCACAGGTGGAAACAGCCTTGAAAAGTATGGAGGAGATGCACCAGAGCGAGACCGAACAGACCATCAGCTTATCGATATTGCATTATGTAAGAATATTCCGCTGTATGGATTTTGTAGAGGAATGCAGTCAGTATTGGATTATTTTGGGTGTAGTCTGGGAAATGTGACAGGTCATGTGGCAGTGCGGCATATGATAGAGGGCATATGGGGAAAACAGGAAGTGAACAGCTACCATAACCAGGCGTGCAGGGAATTGAAAAAGCCGTTACAGGTAATGGCACAGAGTGAGGATGGCGTGATCGAGGCGGCAGCATATCCTGAGAAAAAGATTATTGTCACGATGTGGCATCCTGAAAGGGAGACGCCTTTTCAAGAGATGGATATAGCGCGATTAAGAAATTTGTATGAAGGCGCAGAAACGGAGAAATAATGAAAATAATTATTTTGGCAGCAGGACAAGGGACAAGATTAAGACCGCTGACAGATGACAGACCGAAATGTATGGTGGAAGTCAATGGCAGGAGCATTATTGAAAGACAGCTGGATACCATACATGCGTGTGGAATAAAAGATGAGGATATCACTATTGTATGCGGTTATTGCAGTGACATGCTGAAAAAGAAATTTGAAGGTACAGATATTCATTTTATTGTAAATGAACAGTATGAAACAACAAACATGGTATGCTCGCTGATGTGTGCAAAAAGCATCATGGAAACAGAGAATGACATTATTGTTTCTTATGGGGATATTATCTATAACGAGGCTGTTTTCCAAAAAATATTAGATGCAGAAGATGACATGTCTGTCATTGTGGATGATGGATGGTATGGATACTGGTCAGAACGGGGTGAGGATCCACTGGATGATGCAGAATCATTGATGTTTGATGGCGAGGATTATTTGACAGATATTGGACAGAAGACTACAGACCTTGCTAAGGTGCAGTCACAGTATATTGGATTGATGCGTTTTAGTGGTAAAGGATTAAAAGCAGTGTTATCACTGAGTGAAGAAGCAAAGAGAAAAAGTGATAATGGTGAATCGCTTTGGAGGACAACAAGGAATTATGACAAAATGTATATGACGGATTTGCTGCAGGGACTGATTGACGAGAAAAATAAACTGCGCGCGGTTCATATACAAAGAGGCTGGTTTGAGATTGATGACTGTGATGATTTAAGAATAGTCGAGTCAAAAATAGATTAAACAGAATATATATATATGTAATGATAGAGATGCTAAAGGATTAACAGAAAAATGGGTACAGTATACTGGATTACAGGACTTGCTGGTGCAGGCAAGACTACAATTGGAAAATTATTGTATGAGAAAATAAAAGAAAGAGAACCTAATACGGTGTTTCTGGATGGGGATATATTGAGGGAAGTGTTTGGGAATGATTTGGGTTATTCAAAAGAAGAGCGAAAAAAATGTGCTATGCGGTATTCCAGATTATGCGCCATGCTTCAGGAACAGGGGATGAATGCAATTTGTTGCACTATTTCGATGTTTGACAGTGTAAGGGAATGGAATAGGGA
>CAMWLV010000042.1 GCA_947175175.1 uncultured Lachnospiraceae bacterium | reverse complement strand
TTGCAAACGGCAAGGATGTACGTGTCATTCACCGCATCATGGAAGGCAGGAATTACGGCACGATATTCAAGGCGAACAGAGATGAGAAGTTCAATTTTACCGACTTTATCGATAATTTACATCGGTCATAGCACTAAAGGAATTGAGGGATAGTATGCATAAAAAGAAAAAAACCAGTGTGAGAAGGATTGTTACTGGAAGGATCGTTTCCATGCTGCCAGTCGTGGTGCTGCAGGGATTGATCATCTTTTGCATTGCGGAATGGCTTGCTCCGTTTGCAACACTTTTTTACAGCGTCTTATCAGTTCTGTCGGCACTGTTTGTCCTTTTTCTCATATCAAAAAGGGACGAGGGCGCCTATAAGATGCTGTGGCTGCTTGTCATGTTTGTTGCGCCGCTGCCGGGGGCATTGATGTACTTATTTTATGGGAACAGACGGACCGGAAAGGCGCTTGAGCAGCGCTTGAACGCAATTCATGGCAGTATTCCTATAACATTAAATGAAGACGCGGACGTTCGGGAGCAGTTGGCGGGTGAGGACAAGAGGATTGCTCAGACATTTGCCTATGTCAAAAAGATTACCGGATTTCCCGTTTTGCGAAATGATACTGCCCAGTATTATCCGGTAGGGGAGCTTTTGTTTGAACAGATGCTGTCTGCCCTGAAGGCGGCAAAACGGTATGTGTTCATTGAATACTTTATCGTTCAAGAGGGCGTTATGTGGGATGCAATGGTCGATGTTATGGAACAGAAGGTTCAGGAGGGGGTTGATATCAGGGTTTTGTATGATGATATCGGCAGTATAGGAACCTTTTCAGCCCGAAACAGGGCCTCTCTCTTGAAAAAAGGGATAAAATGTGAGAAATTTAATCCGCTGATTGTATTGAGCGGTGCATTAAATAATAGAGATCACCGCAAAATTATGGTTGTGGATGGCGTTGTGGCATTCAGCGGCGGCATCAATCTCGCGGACGAGTATATCAATGCGGAACATCCATTTGGACATTGGAAGGACATCGGCTTTCGGATCACTGGCGATGCTATCAGAAGCTATGCTTATATGTTCATAGAATTCTGGAATGCATCATCACTCAATAAGATTACAAGAGAGTTGGTCGGCGATGACTACGATATGACGCGCATATCAGGCGATATGGGTTTTGACGGATTTGTCCTGCCATATTATGATTCACCCAACAGGGAGGATGCAGCGAGCAATAATCTTTTTGTAGACTTGTTAGGTCAATCGGCAAAATATATATGGTTTTATACACCCTATTTATTGCTGGGGGACGGTCTGCGCGATGCGTTTGTGAGAGCTGCCCAGAGAGGAGTGGACGTCAGGATCGTTATGCCTGGAATCCCAGATAAAAAGGTAGTGTATCGAATGTCAAGAAGCTATTATGGAGAGCTTTTGGAAGCAGGTGTCAGGATTTATGAGTATACGCCGGGATTTGTGCACGCAAAGGCATGTTTGATGGATGACTGCGTCGGTTCCATTGGAACAGTTAATCTTGACTACAGGAGTCTGTATCTGCATTATGAGTGCAATGCATTGTTTTATAAAGCGTCGGTTTTGAAAGACTTGAAAAAGGATTTTGAGACTTCGATGGAGGTAAGCCGAGAGCGCACGCTGCAGCAGGAAAAGAAGGGATTGCTTTATAGAATTGTCAATGGTGTGTTGAGAATATTTGCACCGCTGGTTTGATATGTGCATGCCATTGCGAGAGAAGAGAGAAGTATTCTCTGTTTGATTATAAGGATTTGCAAAAGGAGAGTAAGATATGTATATAGGAAATCATTTGTCATCGTCAGATGGCTTTGAAACTATGGGAAAGGAAGCGTTAAAGCTAGGAGCCAATACCTTTGCTTTTTTTACAAGGAATCCAAGAGGAGGAGCGGCAAAGGAGCTTGATGCGGAAGATGCAATGAGGCTCCGCAAATTAATGGAGGAGCACCATTTTGGCAAGCTGGTTGCACATGCGCCCTACACAATGAATGTGTGCGCGGAGAAGGAGAATGTCAAAAAGTTTTCAAGAGAGGTGCTCGCTGACGATCTGAATCGTATGGAGTATATACCGGGAAACTACTATAATTTTCATCCAGGTTCCCATGTGGGACAGGGCGCGGAAGCGGCGATTCCAATGATCGCAGATGCCATCAACTGTGCGTTGAAACCAGAGTACAGCACGATAGTCCTTCTGGAAACGATGGCTGGAAAAGGTTCTGAGTTGGGCAGAAGCTTTGAGGAATTGAGAGCGATCATCGACCTTGTGGAGTTGAAGGACAAAGTTGGCGTGTGTTTTGACACCTGTCATGTGTGGGACGGTGGGTATGATATTGTCGGAGATCTCAATGGTGTACTCAGGGAGTTTGATGCGGTCATAGGGCTGGACAAGCTGAAAGCAGTTCATTTTAATGATAGTATGAATGTGCGCGGTTCTCATAAGGACCGTCATCAGAAGATCGGTGACGGAGAGATTGGTGCAGAGGCGCTTCGGGCGGTGGCAAAACATCCGCTCTTGGCGGACAAGCCTTTTATACTGGAGACGCCAAACGATGATGAAGGGTATGCAAAAGAAATTGCAATGATCAAAAATTGGTAAAAAATTGAATGCTTGTTTTTTATGCGAAAAAAGATATTTATGTTGCAAAGAATAGTGCATGGGGTTTAATATGAATATAGAGGAAAAGATAAAACGAATTAATGAGTTGTATCACAAATCACAGGCGGAAGGGCTCACAGAGGAGGAAAAGGCAGAGCAGGCCAAACTGCGGGCAGAGTATGTGGCAAACATACGTGCAAATCTGAGAAGTCAGCTTGACAATATATCGATTCAGGAAGCCGATGGAAGTATTACGGACATCGGCAAAAAGTACGGTGCCAAGAGTGGTAAGTAACATGGAGTGAGGAAATGGAAACCAAATCTGAGATTAGGAAGAGAATACTTGAGGTTCGAAAAGGGCTGACCGACGAGGAGGTCACATCGAAGAGTGAGGCGATTGTTCAAAAGGTAATCAAAACCCCGGAGTATAAGGAGGCGGATAATATTCTGCTCTACGCTGATTTCTGTCGGGAGGTGATGACGCGCGGAATCTTTGAGGATGCGCTTCTTCACCGGAAGAGAATCTATTTCCCGCGGGTTGACAAGCTGACAAACACAATGGAGTTTTATCAGGTGATTTCCATCAGGCAGCTTGTGAGGGGATATATGGACATTCTCGAACCGAGAGAGGATATTCGCTCACGCTATCAGTTCCAGCCAAAAGAGGACACACTGGCGATTCTGCCCGGAGTGGCATTTGATACATCGGGATACCGCATCGGATATGGGAAAGGCTTTTATGACAAATTTCTCGCGAATAGGCGGCAGCTTTCGACAATGGCGCTGGCGTACTCCTGCCAGATCATCGACGAGATACCTAAGGATGAACACGATATCAAGATGGATAAGATTGTTACGGAGGAGATTATTTATTCCTTTTTGCGGATCTAAAGAATTGTATTAAGAAGTGGGGGAGGATATATGACAATAAAGGAAAAAGCAGCGGCGATGAAGCTTGACAGTACGCAGATGGCTTCGAAGTCTGCTGATACAAGGAATCGAGCGCTCGCAAATATTGCCAAGGCGCTTCTTGCGAATCAGGAGGATATTTTCAAGGCGAATGCGCAGGATTTGGCAGAGGCGGAGGAAAATAATATTCCAGAGGCGGTTGTGAAACGTCTCAAATTCAATTCCCAGAAATTGACTGATGTGGTTAAGGGAATTGAGAATTTGATTGACCTGCCTGACAAAGTGTATGAGACGCAGTTTGTGCGGGAACTTGACGAAGGGCTTACACTTGTCCGGGAGAGTTGTCCGATTGGGGTGATCGGCGTGATCTTCGAGGCGAGGCCAGATGCACTGGTACAGATTGCCAGCTTGTGTATCAAGAGCGGCAACTGTGCGATCTTGAAGGGCGGGAGTGAGACAAAGCATACAAATAAAGTATTGTTTTCATTGATCTACAAGGCTGCATTAGAGAGTGGCTTGCCGGAGAATTGTCTCTTTCAGGCAGAGCTGCGGGACGAAATCTCAGAGCTGCTTGCATGTCATGAGTCAGTTGATTTGCTGATACCAAGAGGTTCCAACGCCTTTGTACAATACATTATGAACAATACTAAGATACCAGTGATGGGGCATGCGGACGGTATTTGTCATATCTATGTTGATAAAAATTTTGATATTGAAAAGGCCATTCCGATTATCATCGATGCCAAAACACAGTATACAGCAGCGTGCAATGCGGTGGAGACACTACTGGTGCACAAGGATGCGGTTGATGTGTTGATGCCGCGGCTGAATGAGGCGTTTCGCGCACACAACATAGAACTGCGCGCCACTGCTGACATTGCAGACAAGTTTGACAGCAAACCTGCGACAGACGAGGATTTTGCCACGGAATATCTTGACCTGATTATTTCCGCTAAGACGGTTGAAAATATTGATGAGGCAATTTTACATATCAATAAATATGGTTCACATCATACGGATTGTATTATCACAGAAGACAGTGAAGCAGCAGAGCACTTTATGCGAATGGTCGATTCTGCTGGCGTGTACCAGAATTGTTCGACACGCTTTGCAGACGGCTTCCGATATGGTTTTGGCGCGGAGGTGGGCATCAGTACTGGAAAGATTCACGCGAGAGGACCAGTAGGGCTCGAGGGGCTTCTGACATATAAATATAAGCTTTATGGAAACGGGCAGATTGTTGCGGATTATGCGTCTGGGAAAAAGGAGTTTCATTTTAAGGATTTATAATGTATTAATTCGGGAAATGAAAAGGAGAACAAATATTATGACAAATGCGGAGAAATACCTGATAAAATTGCAGGAAAGGGAACCACAGCTGTTTCCAGAACCATTGAAGAAATCAACCCTGACAGACGAGGATCTGCTTGAAATCGAAAAGTCACTTGGATATGAGCTGCCAGAGCCGTATAAAGAGTTTCTGCAGAGCTATCAGCTGCCGGAGATTATGACAGTGTATCCAAGTTTTTGCGGAAATAATATTGGTGCCCGTTTTAGAACCTTTTACAGAATGAATAGAGGATACGTTCCAAAGGAAGGGCAGTGCAATATGCTCGTGGATGTGGAGTGGCACAATGTTGGTGGGACGAATGCGGCAGAATGGCTGAATTCTCTTAACAGTGATACATTTAATGATTCTGCATTGTGTGAAGCCGGCTACATTGAAATCGGAAATCTTTCTGATGACTATTTTTTGCTGTATGATCTCGTTGAGGGTGAAATACTTCAAGTCCATTACGAAGAATATTATGATATGGGTTACGAGTATGGCGATGAGGTGATGTCAGGTGATATGCCAGAGAAACTACGAGAGGGTATAGGCGATTGTTCGGGAGTTCTTTACAAGGATTTCAATATTTTTCTGCGCCATATCTGCTTTGGTGAACATTACGATGAGGATGAACTGGGCTTTGTCAATGCGGAAGATACAAATCTGGTCTTCGTGAATGACAAAAGGGATGTGATTTTTGCAAATGATGAAGATATAGATAGTTAGCATAGAGGGGGTAAATTATGAAGAGACAAAAAGGATCAATACTGCGCAAGCTCAAGCTTTGCGTAGCACTAGTGGCGGCTGCAGCGGCAGTCGCAGTGATGAAACCGCCAGTCACGGCACTGGCATTTAACGTGACACCGATTGCTATGGTGGAGATGTATACCACATCAGGAACACCAGTGTATGCGACACCGGACGTGCTTTCACCGGTGGTGGTATATCTGGACAGGTTTACAAATGTGCGCGTTTATGGAATCACAGACAACGGATTTTTTCAGGTGGACTTAAATGGCACCTACTATATACCTGGACCATATATGGTGTCGAGGATTGAACCTGAAAAGACCGAGAAGCAGAAAGCGCTTGATGATTTAGATGATTTCACGGAAGCTTACCGTATGCAGCTCGAGTTTATGGAAAGCTACAGCAGTAATTTTGCCTTGGTCGATGTGACGGGTGACGGTATTCCTGAGATATTTGATGCGGAGGGAAAGGAAATCTATACGTACTATGACAAACGTCCGGTAATGATTTATTATTCTGAGTATCCAGTAAAGTTCTATTATTCCAAACAGGAAAATAAGCTTTTGGGCAAATACACATGGAACAAGAAAGATATATGGGAAGTTTATTACAAGGATACCTCCCTGCTGCCGTGGGGACAGTTTCGATGCGTGTCCGTAGCGACCTCACCGACGGAAAATGCGCCCGTGATCACAAGGGATTATGTAAACAATGCCGAGACAAGGGCAGATCTTTACAATATATTGAAGAAAATATTATCATTATAGAAATTTAATATAAAACAAATACATATAAAAAATAAAAATAATAAGGAACTGTGCAGGAAGAGTCTTTACGCAGTTCCTTATTTAGAATGGAGAAACATATGTTTAAAAAGCGGCAAATACAAAAAGCGTCATATGACAAAGAGAATCAAATACCGATTTTAAAATGCAGCATATGCAATGGGGAACAGGTCGCAGGTTTCAAGAATATCCACACTGGAAAGTTTGAGGAGGTTATGTTGATCAGGAATGACAGGGACTTGGAAGAGTTCAAAGAGAAGTATGGAGTGGAGTCCGTAGGGAAAGAGTACTAAAATATAATTGACAAATAGGTTTTTTGATGGTATATTAAATTTGTAATTTATGCGTAATAAAAATGTAACAAATTTCGAAATGCACCGAAAAAGGAATTGGATTAGGATCATGAATAGGATAACTAGATTGAAATATACAGGAGTGATTGCAGGGGCAGGTCTTGCAGTTGTATTGTTTAGCAGTGGTGTTTATGCCCATACCAGTTCAAAAGCAGCAGAGGAGGAGACTAAGGCAGAGATAGCAGTGATTTCTCTTGATTTATCGCAAGATCTGAGTGAGAATCATTTTTATATTGAACAAGCTGATATCGGACAAACTGACATGGAACAGGCATCAGAGGAAGAATATCAGACAGCAGAGAATGATGCAATACCGTCAGCCGGTGCGGGAGATGTGTTGGAAAATATAGAGGAAGAGACTGGAGATACCGTACAGTCATCGGATATGGACGAGTCATCGGATGACACCACAGAGCCAGAACCATCGGATGAATCCACAGAACCAGAATCTTCGGAGGTTCAGGATGAGCTTGGATTGTCAGCTGGTGCGGGGGCAGTGTTCGAGCAGGCGGGCGAAGAAGCACAGGACAATGCTGTTCAGGCGATGAATATAGAGGTTCCAGAGGATACGGAACCTGAGACACACTGGGGCTACACAAATCTCGGTATTGCCCATGTGGACAATCATCTGAATATCAGACAAGAGCCAAATGAAAATGGCAAACTGATCGGTAAGCTTCCAAAGGATGCGGCCTGTGAAATCCTCGAGATTGATGAGAACGGATGGGCGCATATCAAATCTGGAAAGGTAGATGGATACTGCAGTACAGAATTTTTGTATCTCGGTGATGCGGCGGTTGCAAGAGGTCATGAAGTGGCTTCCATGATAGCCATTGTAAATACACAGACACTCAAAGTAAGAGGGGAACCCAACACAGACTCTATCGTTATCACACTCATACCGCAGGAGGAGGAACTCGAGGTTGTCGAGATCATGGATAATGGCTGGATAAAGTTTTTGCTTGATGACGAGGAGGCATATGTTTCCGGTGATTATGTCGACGTGGAGGAGCGGCTTGAGAAGGCAGTGACACTTACAGAACTTATGTATGGTCAGGGTGTGTCAAATGTGCGGGTTGATTTAGTGCAGTATGCAAAGCAGTTTGTCGGCAATCCCTATGTATGGGGTGGTGCAAGTCTCACAAACGGTACTGACTGTTCAGGATTTACGATGAGCATATACAAGAAATATGGTGTGAGTCTGCCACATCATGCGGCCTCACAGGCGCAGATGGGAACAAAGGTAGACATCAGTTCAGCACAGCCGGGAGACTTGGTATTTTATGCAAAGAATGGAAGCATCAACCATGTGGCAATCTACATAGGCAACGGTCAGGTAATTCATGCATCAAGCCCGAAGACTGGCATCAAGATTTCAAGCTGGAATTATCGTACCCCGGCTTGTATCAGGAGATACCTGTCGAATTAGAATTAGGTATTGGTATCAAAATTTTGTTGCATTATCTGATTTCATGTGATATACTGTTTGAGTGTGTTGCGAGTACAGCATACAAATCAGCTGATACCCAGTGTCGGGACGCTCCGACCCAGACTTGGTATTAAGCGGTTTAATACATGATTTAAGATGGAGGATTTTAAAATGATTTCTAAGGAAAAAAAGCAGGCGATTATAGCAGAATACGGCAGAAAGCCTGGCGATACCGGTTCACCGGAGGTACAGATTGCAATTCTGACGGCAAGAATTCAGGAGTTAACTGAGCATTTAAAGAACAATCAGAAGGATCATCATTCAAGACGCGGTCTTTTGAAGATGGTTGGTCAGAGACGTGGTTTACTTGACTACTTAAAGGGAACAGACATCGAAGGATATCGTGCTCTGATTGAGAAGCTTGGTATCAGAAAGTAATTTTTGAATACTTATGCATTTGAAGGAGCGGAACTATCCGCTCCTTTATGTACATTAAAATGTAATTGTTCGGGGCAGATTCAACATGGAATAGGAGTTTGTGGATAGAAATTTATGGACAAATATCTGCGGGTAGAAGTTTGGCTCGAGACCGCTGAAAAGCTTATGAAGATTCATAAGTTTTTCAGTAGTTTCGGCAGGCTCTATCTGAGGAAAATTTTTATCTGGAAAGATTTTCAAAGAAACAAAATTGAAGTATGAAAAAGAAAAGGAGAATTGTATTGTATGGAATACATGACATTTAGTGAGAAAAAAGACAAGTCTTACAAAGCATACAGCATGGAGCTTGCAGGACGCACATTGACAGTTGACATCGGAAGGGTGGCAGCACAGGCAAACGGGGCAGCGTTGATGCACTATGGCGATACGACTGTATTATGTACAGCGACAGCATCGGACAAGCCCAGGGACGGCATTGATTTCTTCCCGCTTTCTGTAGAATATGAGGAGAAGCTCTATTCTGTAGGAAAGATTCCGGGAGGCTTTAACAAGAGGGAAGGTAAGGCGAGTGAGAATGCAATCCTTACAAGCCGTGTAATTGACAGACCGATGCGTCCGTTATTCCCGAAGGATTACAGAAATGATGTCACTTTAAATAATATGGTAATGAGTGTTGACCCAGAGTGCCGTCCAGAGCTGGTTGCCATGATCGGTTCCGCGATTGTTACTTCAATTTCAGACATTCCGTTTGACGGACCCTGTGCGACGACACAGATGGGACTTATCGATGGGGAATTTATAATAAATCCGAACCAGGAACAGTGGAAAAACGGTGATCTGCAGCTCACAGTAGCTTCTACAAGTCAGAAGGTTATCATGATCGAAGCTGGTGCTAACGAAGTGCCAGAGAACAAAATGATCGAGGCAATTTACAAGTGCCATGAGATCAATCAGACAATCATTGCATTTATCAATCAGATTGTAGCTGAGGTTGGTAAGGCAAAACATGAGTATACAAGCTGCGCAATCCCAGAGGAGATGTTTGCTAAGATTAAGGAGATTGTTCCTCCTGAGGAGATGGAAGTCGCTGTATTTACAGATGAGAAGCAGGTAAGAGAAGAGAATATCCGCAAGATCACAGAGAAGCTTGAGGAAGCGTTTGCAGACAATGAGGAGTGGCTTGCGATCCTTGGGGAAGCGATTTATCAGTATCAGAAAAAGACAGTCCGCAAGATGATCTTAAAGGATCACAAGCGTCCTGACGGTCGTGCGATCACACAGATTCGTCCTCTTGCGGCTGAGACAGATATAATTCCAAGAGTACATGGTTCTGCGATGTTCACACGCGGACAGACACAGATCTGTACAGTTACGACATTGGCGCCATTGTCAGAGGTTCAGAAGATAGACGGACTTGACGAGAACGAGACCGCAAAGAGATATATGCATCACTATAACTTCCCTTCTTATTCTGTAGGCGAGACAAAGCCGTCAAGGGGACCAGGACGTCGTGAGATCGGTCATGGTGCACTGGCAGAGAAAGCACTTGTACCAGTGATTCCTTCTGAGGAAGAGTTCCCGTATGCAATCCGTACTGTATCAGAGACGTTTGAGTCAAATGGTTCTACTTCACAGGGGTCGATCTGTGCATCTACTATGTCGTTGATGGCAGCAGGTGTACCGATCAAAAAGCCGGTAGCGGGTATTTCCTGTGGTCTGGTGACAGGTGATACCGATGATGATTATATTGTACTGACAGATATTCAGGGACTTGAGGACTTCTTTGGAGACATGGACTTTAAGGTGGCAGGTACGAAAGATGGTATTACAGCGATACAGATGGATATCAAGATTCATGGTTTGACAAGACCGATTGTCGAGGAGGCGATTGCCAAGACAAGAGATGCCAGAATGTATATTTTGAATGAAATCATGCTTCCCTGCATCAGTCAGCCGAGACCGACTGTAGGTGAGTATGCGCCTAAGATTATCCAGACAAAGATTGATCCCGAGAAGATTGGCGATGTAGTAGGTCAGAGAGGCAAGACCATAAACACGATTATCGAGCAGACAGGCGTCAAGATTGATATCTCAGATGACGGATTTGTGAGTATCTGTGGTACGAACCAGAAAATGATGGACAAGGCCTGTGAGATGATCAAGATCATCACGACAGATTTTGAGGCTGGTCAGGTATTTAAGGGCAAGGTAGTGAGCATTAAGGAGTTTGGTGCATTTCTTGAGTTTGCTCCCGGCAAAGAAGGCATGGTGCACATCTCCAAGATCGCAAAAGAGAGAATCAACCATGTTGAGGATGTGCTCACACTTGGTGATGTTGTTACCGTTGTGTGCCTTGGCAGGGACAAGATGGGACGCATTAGCTTCTCAATGAAAGATGTAGCTCAGAAATAGGAAAATAATATGAATGAATATCAGGGAGACAGTTCTTGCTAAGAGATGGTCTCCCTGTTTTTAGTGTTTCATCTGATTTCTAGCCGGATAGCGTACTAATCTGCTTCTTCCCACTTTATGTTTGGATAAAGTTGTCCGGTTTTTGCGAAGTGAAGGACACAATCTGCTGCCAGGTCTAAATCATTCAAGGCATTTCGTTTTAATACAGGTGTCTGACCGCCGATTTGAACGGGAGCGTCTTCCTCGGAATTTTCGTATTCGGGATTGATGGGCTGATACATATGGGCGTCGCCTTCCTCGTCCCATGTGTTGAAGGAAAGGGCAACCCAGCCATCATCCATGTCGATCGAGAGAAAATCTTCTTCTGCATACTCGTCCAGAGAGAGGCAATAGCAGAAAATCTGACTATTCTGTCCATTCCGAATTTGTTGAACCAGCTTGTCCACAGCCTCCTGAGTGACGGGCTTGTCTTCACTGCCGATAAAATGGATGGCTAACCCGGAAGGGTTGTCTGGTACAGGTTCATTGAAATCAATCATAATAAAAACCTCCTAAATTTTGCTAAAATGTACAAAGTTTGTTAAAATTATTTTATCACAATAATATGTCCGAATCCATTTGTTTTTATCTTTTTATTGTCTGTATAATGGGGTTAAAACCCTCGCCTTAAGGCGAAACCTTTAGGTCAACCCTATGGCTTCAGGTTTAGAATAAAGTAAAATAGAGTACAAGGACATGAAATGAACATAAAGAAAAATCAAAAGTGGAGTGGGAAGAATAGCTTTTGATAAGGCAAGTGATTTGGAGTGAAGTTATGAGTATTATGGATCAGGAATCGAGAAAAAGGAAATCGCGAAAATGGATAGGGAGAGGGGTGTTACTGATTCTCCTTATGATATCCTTGTTTTTTTATAGAGATACTTTATGGAATATCTTGGAAGGAATCCGAAGGGTTACATGGGGAGAACTTGTGGGTAGTATCTGTCTGGCTTTTTTTGGATATTCTCTTGATGGATTGACTATTTCCATCATGATGAGAGCGGTTGGTTCTAAGGCGAAGGCGCGTGAGGGTATTTTTATTGCATTTGTCTGTGAGTTTTACCGACTGGCGACACTGGGGAACGGGTCAGGTATTGCGGAAATCCATTATCTGCATGAAAAAGGAGTAGAGCTGGGCAGTGCGACGGTTCTGACAATGATTCAATTTGCGCTGAAAAGAACGGCTGTCATGCTGCTTGGTCTGACAGGTTTTGTTTATCTCTGCCATAAGGAGGTGACAAAAGTACTATGCAGCGAGTATAGGGTTTTTGTGGGGATAGGATGTCTGATTGCTGTAATCGTCATATTCTTTTATTTATGTCTTGTGCTG
Organism: uncultured Lachnospiraceae bacterium; assembly: GCA_947175175.1. Classification (GTDB taxonomy): domain Bacteria; phylum Bacillota; class Clostridia; order Lachnospirales; family Lachnospiraceae; genus COE1. The sequence continues at coordinate 13,918 of CAMWLV010000042.1, read as the reverse complement.
TATTCCAAAGTGGCAAATGCCTTAGTATGGGTATTGGATTGTCTGGCAGTCAGGATAAAGACGCAGGAGAAAAATTTTGAAAAATGGAAGGAACAGATCCGGCTTCTAAACAGATCAGGACGGTGTATCTTAGGTCAAAAGAGAAAAATGTTGTGTGTCGTCTTTTTGCAGATTGGAAAACTGATGACATTTTATATGATTCCGGCATTCCTGCTGCGTGGAAAGATAGATCTTGCAGTGGGGGAGTGTGTGCTTGTCATGGCAGTTGCTTTTATGCTGGCGGGAGTGATTCCGACACCTTCCGGGGTTGGTGCACTGGAATTTGTATTTGTGTTGTTTTTTACAAGCTTTACGGACTCTGGAACGGCTGTACCGGCGATATTGCTTTTCCGGTTTGTCACCTGGATCTGTCCGGCAATAGTGGGAGGTGTGCTTCTTCTTTAAATTCATATGTAACCTTTTTCGAAGTTGTTACCCTATCTAAGTGAAGGGAGTACAAAATCCCTTACCGGTACAACATAGTGCCATGGATATCCAATTTCGGCTGTCATCATGAGGGCAGTCGTAAAATACCGGAGGTTACACAATGAAACAGGAAGAACTGGAAAATTACATTTACACATACGGCAAGGAGCTGTATTCGTTTTGCTGCTGTGTGACGCGAAACCGTCAGGAGGCGGATGATCTGTATCAGGATACGTTTCTGAAAATGTATGAGATGGCTGACCAGCTTGTAATCATGACGAATCCCAAAAGCTTTCTGATGGGCGTTGCACTGAATTTATATCGGAATTATAAGCGAAAGCTGTCAATAAGGCAGAGGATTACGGGAGTCAGCATATCAATGGACGAGATTGCGGAAAGCATTCCCTTTGAGGGACTGGAGACAGAGGATATGCTGATTTCACGTGAGGAATGCCAGATTGTCAGAATGGCCGTGGCAAAGCTGCCTGACAAGTACAGGATACCGATTCTCCTGTACTATATGGAAGAGTTCTCACAGGCGGAAATCGCGGCAGTGATGCAGATTTCGGATAGTGCGGTAAAGACCAGAATACACAGGGCAAAGAAAATTCTCAGGGAGAGATTGGAGGGTCTGCTATGAAAAAGGATATGGACCAAGTGTTAGAAGTGGCTTTAACTCCGATGGACATGCCGGAAAAAGAATTGAATGACCAGATTCTTCGAAAGGTAAAGGAGAGACAAAAAATGGATAACAAACAGGTACATTACGGAAGAAGGATTCCCGCGGCAGTGCTGGTGACAGCATGTATTTTGGTATTGTGCTCCAGTACAGCACTTGCAGTGTATAAGTATCTGACGCCTGCGGAGGTGGCAACAGAGACAAATGATGATACACTGCAAAAGGCGTTTCTTGGCGAAGATGCGATCCTGGTAAATGAGACACAGGAAAGCGGCGGTTTTCGGATTACATTGTTGGGAAGTGTTGCGGGCAAAAATATCAGTGACTTTTTGTCAACAAATGGAAAAGGAGAGGTGGAGGATGACAGAATCTATACAGTAGTAGCGATTGAGCGGTCGGATGGTACACCGATGCCGGATACGAGTTCTGATGAGTACGGAAAAGAGGAATTTTATGTATCCCATTACATTCGCGGACTGAATCCACGAATATATAGCTTGATGAGCATGGGCGGTGGATATACGGAATTTGTCAAGGATGGGATTCAATACCGGATTTTGGAAATGGACAATATCGAGATGTTTGCAGATAAAGGCATCTATGTAGGCGTTAGTTCAGGCACTTTCTATGATAATGATGCTTATCTGTACGATGAAGCGACTGGTGAAATGAGCCGCAACAGCAGTTATGGTGGGGTGAGTGTGCTGTTTGATCTTCCAATTGACAAGTCCAAGGCAGACCCGGAAGCCGCTGCGGCTTATCTGAAAGCGTTTGACGATTCTATGAATACACCGGATGAACCAATCGAGAAAGATGCTGTTGACCTGAGTGTGGATGAATTTATGGATAAACTGACGCCGGAGAATATTGATGAATATGCAGAGCCGATTGAATCGACAAGGCAGATTTGTATAGTTGATGAGAATGGTTATACTCAGTATTCCTATGAATTGGAAAATGGTGCTGCAGGAAATGGTGTGCTTATCTTAGATGGAATGTTTCCAGATGATCAGCCGGGAATGAGTCCTCAGTTTAGTTACAATTATTCTGAAGATGGGCTGAAAGATTTGCTTATTGAGGTATTTATCTTAAATGAAGATGGAACGATCACATTTGTCTTATACCAACCGAAATTATAATCTACGGGAAGCTGCGCAAAATAACAGCCTGACGGGTACTGATATATTCGTACCTGTCAGGCTGTTTTTATATATTGTTTTACATATCCATATTGCAGGAAATGGATCAAAAATCAGTATTTTCGTATTTGGATATTTGTGGTATATTGTTATTAGAAGTTTATTTACCAAAAATAATTTTGGAGGAGAATGAATATGTCGATGATAGGAGATTTTGGCGTATGTACAAAAAGCAGCTACAACAATCTTGTGGACGCAATAAGAAATGACCAATTTGACGTAATGGAGGATTTGATACAAAAAATATATAGTGAATTAGAAAATTCAGCATCAGCGCTGGAGAATAATAAATGTTCTGGAGAAGTGTTTTTGGCAGTATTCCATTATTTCAAAACAGAGTATGGAATGGATATGTGGGATAAGGCAGACTTAAAAAAGCTGAATGAAAACTGGCGTGAAATAACAGGTGATTATGATATGGTCATCGTCACGGATGAACAAAAGACAAAGATATTATCAATTGCAGATCATATAGATTATAATAAAGTCATTCAATTTGTTAATGACTTTTTCCAAGATGATTATGGAAATGCCGGACAAATTGCCTGTGATGTTTTTTTTGAAAATGTTAGAAACCTGAAACCAGATAGTATTTTACTTTGGCATCTGTGTTAATTCAGAACGTGAAAAAATAATACATATTAAAAAAATTGCACAAATACAGAAGAACATCATGACGGGGTGTTTTATGTACTCCAGGTTAGTCCGGAGATAAAGGCAGACTGTCTTCCGGAAAAAGTGAGTCCTGTCTGTGGTTGGAAACTATGGGGGAAAAGAGTATATAAAAATTTATAATCTGACAAGGTGTTGTCATATTTACTTTGGTATACTGTAATTATCTGATTACAATTAGCAGATTGGGAACTACAAAATTGTTTCTTGATAGTTCCTAAGGAGGGAGGAGAAAAATAATATGGCAAGACCGACAACAAAAGCAGATCTGATGGAGGCTGCAAACAGCAATTTTGAGAGTCTGAAAGAGTTCATTGCTTCGATGACGGAGCAGGAATTAACTACGTCTTTCGATTTTTCTAAGGACGAAAAGAAAAAGGAGGCGCACTGGCAGAGGGACAAGAATCTTCGGGATATCCTGATTCATCTGTACGAGTGGCACAGGCTGACGCTGGAATGGGTGAGAGCGAATCAGAAAGGGGAGGCAAAGCCATTCTTGCCCAAGCCTTATAATTGGAAGACTTATGGACAAATGAATGTGTTTTTCTGGAAAAAGCATCAGAATACATCATTAGAAGAAGCGAAAGAGATGTTGGAGGAATCGCATCAGGAAATCATGCAGCTGGCGGAGAAATTTTCAAATGATGAATTGTTCTCAAAGGGCGTTTTTGACTGGGTGGGAGGAAGCGCACTGGGTTCCTATTTTGTGAGCAATACGTCAAGCCACTATGCATGGGCAGTAAAAAAGCTCAAGGCACATCGGAAGAATTGTAAAGCTGGGGCTTGACAGGGAATGGATCTAAGCAAATAATAGCGGTAGATTGGATGAAAGAGGTGAAATGATGCGGATATAATCTACATTTGAGAACATGAAATCATTTTGTTATCGTGATTCTGTTATGCAGAATAGGATTATTTGATCATGTTGCCAAAGGTGGATTATGTTGCTCATAACCTCTTTTTTGTGTGCTTTTCTGCCCGTTTGTTCATATTACGGATATTGATGAGGTAATAAGGAGAATATAATTTGGATTCATTGGAAGAAATCTATCCTACTCGGCTATATACAGAATCCGAGAGGAGGAATTGCAATATGGCACAGATACAGGTAACGGATTTGACATTCTCGTATGAGGACAGTTATGATACAATTTTCGACAATGTTACGTTTATGATTAATACGGATTGGAAGCGTGGATTTATTGGGCGCAATGGAAAAGGGAAAACAACATTTCTGAACCTGTTGCTTGGTAAATATGAATATGTTGGAAACATTACCAGCCAACCATGCTGGTCGTGGAACATGCGTGCGGTTTCACGAAAAAAATCGCGACGAAAGTGATCGGTTTATAACCCTTTCCTTTGTATTTATTATACCACAAAATTGTCCTGAATTCAAGACTGGTAAAGGACAGCGCCATGATATATACTAATGGTTCACAGAGTATATAAAGAGAAAGAACTGCAGTGGGACAGCCTGTGTGGATTGTCTCGCGAATGTTCGGAAAGAATGGCGGAGGGATGCATATGGAAAATACAAACTGGCTGGCACTTTTGGAGAATGCACAGATACAAAAGGTAATGGAGGCAAACCAGTACACGGAAAAATTTGGGCTGGTGCTGAGTGAGCAGGATGCACAGCTGCTGGCACAAGAGCGGAAAAATACACTTGCAGAACAGAGGCGTGTTGAGTTTGGCGAGAGTATTCTGCCCGGTATCATCTATGAATTTTGCGATTCAGCGTACATCAACCAAGGCAATTATGTGGATTCGCTTGTCCGGCTGCAGGAAATTTTCTTTCTATACAAGAATGAGATGCTCGATGAGATCTCGGATGAGGAGCTTCTTCACTTTATGAAAGAGCAGTTCGAGACAATCTGTTTTGGGGATTTTGACTATCTTGAAGGGACTTGTCTGGATATCTTTGCACAGGCTGTCAGGGCGGGCTACCGGGGTTATCGGAGGACAGGCGGGCGGGGTGAGTATGCGCAGTTTGACGAGGTGGAACGCTGGGACAAGGAGTTGTATCTGGAGACACTGCGCGAACTGTTCTGGAGATAGGAGTGTGGTAGTACTGTGAAAAGAGAGGATGAATGGAATGTATGATCTGAATGAATTAGTTCCTGTTGTGGCAATGCTCACGAGACAATACACAGGAATCGAGAGCAGTTCCGTGACCTATGAAAAGGCAAATCAGTTGATGGAGGCAGTGCTGTACTGTATTCGGGAGGTGGAGCAGAGTGGGGAGGCTGTCCTGGTCAGCCAGCAGCAAAGTGCGATGCAGGCTTACAAGACAGGGGCGCGGCTGGTGCGCAAAAAGACGGAGGAGTTGTTTATTTTTTATGAATGTCATAAGCAGGAGTTTCACGCATATGGAAATGGATGTCTTGCAGACATTTTGCAGAAAGGGATTCCGACCTTTTTTCAATATTATGACGAAAAGTATGATCCACAGAACACAATTCTGACGCTGGATTATCCGATTTTCGTGGATTTGTCAGCGTATCAGGGAATTGATTGTGTTGACTTGTATGTGAGAAATCTCGCAGAGGAACAGCGGTTTCTTGCAAAATTTGGCGAGAATTATGTGAGAAGTGTGCTTTGTGCATTTCCTGAGGATTATGAGGAACTTTCCGAAAATATTGCTGGAATTGTATTTGGGAATATTATTGGTCATCTCACTGCCGGGAAAAAGCTTACAGAAGCATTGTGCAATGCAGACTTGCAAAGAATTTACGGGTTTTATGCAGAGTGTGAAAGAGAGGGAAAAGGAAGATTTCAGGTTAGGGTAAGTGAGTCTGCGGAGGCATTTTTATTGCAGTATTACGCGGGCATGAAACAGCTGCAGCGCTATATGATGACAGGGCTGACAGATATTCTCACAAGGATAGAAACAGCTGCCGCATATGAAAATTTGGACAAAGTTTTTGTTGTCTGATTATTGACGCTTTCTGGTGCAACGAATCATGAAATTCTTTATGATTCGTTGCACCAGGAATTGATAATGTTAGTAGTTCCTATGGCGTGATTTAATCCCATTCAATTTCCTCACTGTCCTCACGCACAGTCTGACATAAATCTTCTTCGTTATCGACCAGATAGTGGATTAAATCTGCATATTGACTTGCTTTTTTCCTGTTTTCTGGTGTATCTTCATAATAGGCAGCATAGCTTCCTGCTTCGGGATCCGTTTTCATACCTTCCAGCAAATCTGGCAGATTCATTTCCAGGTAATAATCGAGAAGTGCTGCCCAATTGTAGCCGTTCATGTACGCCTGGTCATCAATGGTGTTTAACTTTTCTCCAAGCGCATATGGTTTTGGCGCTTCAATCGCAAAAGACACCGATACAATATTTTGTTCTTCCATTACGATGACTTTGACGTAGTCTGGCAAATGAAGTTCACCTGATGGATTGGGTGTAAAGGAAACCTCAGTGCACACATCAATCTCTGCGTTTTCCTGTTCTGAGATATAGATTTGTGCTGTCTGGGACAGGTCATTTCCGCAAAAACGCTTGGTTTTCAAACAGTGTATCACATTCTGTACCTGAGAGGCAGCGTCTTCTGCGGCAAGCCAGATCGCAAGTTCCGTACCGCTTTCGTTTATGTAATCATATCCGTTGTCTGTTATTTGCTTGTTGGTATATTCCTCGATATAGTCTGGTATGGTATAACGCATGTCCAAATCCGGATTAGTCAGTTTCTGGGCGTCCAGTTTTATAATAATTGTCTGCATAAGTTTTTCTCCTTTTTTAATGACAGTTTTGCTCTAAATCAAAAGCAAATTGCTGGTATTTTTTTCAAGTTCTGACTAAAAGTATAGCAGAGAAGATTTTGGTTTTCAACATGTGCTTGATAATTGGTATTTGATTTGTTATTCTTTTAAATATCAAGAATTTGGAAGATCAACATTATTAAAAAAGATGGGCTGGGGAGAATTATTTATGAAAAGAGCGATCAAAGTAATCGTAGCAGTGACTATATTGTTTATTGCCGTAAAATATATGGATTGGAAACAGAATGTATATGAGGCACCACAAGAGGAAGAATGGGGTTCTTTCACCCCGGATGATGTAGAAAGTTTTGATGGTAAGTTTGTTGCAAAGCAGGTTGTAGAGAGACGATCTTTTAGTGACACACAAAGCATAAATTATGTGCGAGTGGATGTATTTGATAACGAAAGCGGCGAGCTGGCAGACAGTTTTTATGCGGAACGAGCTTGGGATTTCTGGGGAATCTGCTGGGAGAAGGACAGTTATAATATTTGGACACAGTCAGCTGATGTTGGGATTTACTGCTATCGTTATGAGGATGGGACATGGAGCAGGGATGAAAAGATGGAACGTCCGGGATATATTGTGTCAAGATGGGAAGCGAAAGCAGCGGCGAAAGAAGCCGCAGAATGAAAAGAGTCAGAAGTCCCCTAAAGCTGCGGGATAGCAGGATTAGGAGACTTTTCATGAGATCCTCCATCTTTTACAGATGAAAAACCGTTTTTAAGGCATCATCTTCCGTGAGGATCTTCTTGGCGAGTGTGCGGTATTGTTCCTCGTGGAGATAGGTGTGGCGGAACGGTTTGATTGAGGGGGCAAGGTCGATGGCTTTCTCGTAGTCCTCCACATTGAGGTTGAGGGTTGCGACGTAATCCCAAAATCCGGTGTCGGTGAAGACGGTGTTTACTCTCTGGTAACGGTGGTCGTGAACGCGGCTCATGAGATAGGTTGCGATGCCGACCTGAATGCCGTGCAGCTGCGGAGCTTCCAGCATTTTATCCAATGCATGGGAGATCAGATGTTCGCTTCCGCTGGTGGGAGCACTGCTTCCGGCAATCTCATTTGCAATGCCGCTCATGGCGAGGGAGTCGAGCAGTTCCTTCAAAAACAGGTCATCGTGAACACTGTGGAATGGTGTCCGTACAAAGCTGTTTACAGCCTTCTTGGCAATCATGAAGGCAAAGTCATTGACCTGTGCAGCGCTGTGTGCCTCCTCAAATTTCCAGTCATAGAGCGCGGTGATTTTAGAGATCATGTCCCCGATTCCAGAGTATAGAAATTTTTCCGGTGCACTTTTGATGACAGCAGTGTCCACGATAATGCCGTATGCAAGACGCGCTGGAACGGAATTTCTGCGGCCGTTTACGATTAATGATGCGCTGGCGCTGGAGAAGCCGTCGCTGGACGAAGATGTCGGGACGCTGATAAAGGGCAGTTTGCGCAGGAATCCGATATATTTTGCTGCATCTATGACCTTTCCTCCGCCAAGTCCGATGACTGCCTGTGTGGAGTTGGGCAGTCCAAATGCCAGATTGATAATGTCATCAATATCCACAGTGTCCAGCTCGCAGTACTCCAACACTTCGATATTGGCTTCCCGCAGGGCGTCCAAAACCTTGTATCCAAACATGTCGATCAGGCCATTTCCAAAATAAATGACTACTTTCTTAAAATCGCAGTCCTTTAGATAGATTCCAATACGTTCCAGTGCATTGGGTTCTACCTTTAAGATCGTAGGGATTGCGATGTGGTTTGCACTAAATTTGTTCATACTATTTACACCCTTTCAAAATTTTTATATACTTCATTATAGGGAATTGGATTGATTTTGTCAAAAAAAAAATCAAATATTGGATTTTCTAAAAAATAGTCATTTGAAATTTAGTGGGGACTTTTTGGGCATTTTTAGTCTTTTAAATGCTGAATATTAAACTAGCACAACGAGTTAGATTAAGGACATAATTCCCAGTCACCAATCCACTCAAGTGTAGAATGGTTGTACAAGCGTCTGTATATTTTACCATCTACAAACTTGTATAGCCATTCTATATTTTCTGAAAATGGAACACAGATTTGAGACTGGTATAAAGTGTCGGAAACGTTTTCCTTTGCAAAAACATTTAGAGAAGGCGCAATAGATATTGATAATAAGATTGCTGTTGTAAAAAGTAATATTTTATTGTATTTCATTTTTGGTATTCCATTCCTTAATGGGTATTGTTGAATCAAAAATCTCGGTGGCTGTCCCTACATAATTATTGTCTAAGTATAAATCATAAGTTCCATTTTCATTGATAATAAAAAAGGCATTTTTGCTATTGACTGCAGAGACTTCTTGCTTAATTTCAGGGTCTGTATCCCATGCCTCAAAGGTTGTGAAAACTGGAATGAAGAAAAGTAACATTGATAGTAAAAGTAAAGCAGCGGATTTTGACAAAGAAGATTTGTTATGCACATCAATATCTTCCATCATAATTTTAACACGTTGGGATATCATAAGTGGACTGCCTGACTGGAATGAAAGAATCTCATCTTTGCGTGAAACTGTTAAATTCTCTTTTGCCAATTCTACAAGACAACTTAGGTAGTCAAGCTTTTGGCTGTCCGACCAGTCGCGCGTTACAGTTTTGTCTATGTTGATTTCTAAAAGTCTGATAAGTTGATTCTGCAATAATTTAATAAACGGATTCCACCAATATACAGCTCTAAGCAATGACAAGACAAATTTCAGCATCAAATCACCATTATAATAATGAGCTATTTCGTGGCTTATTATAAAATATAGATTCTGGCTGTCTATATCAAATGTCTTAGGAAGTACGATATATGGACGAAAAATGCCGAAAACAAACGGAGATACTCTTGCCTCTGATGATACAAAACGAAAGGGTATATGTTTCTTTTTCTTACCAACTATATGATCTAATATACTATAAAGTTTTTGCTCTTTAATAGGTTTTAAGTTTTTAATGTATAAAGTCATGCGAATGTATGCGACAGCAAACTTGGTTAAAAAGAAAATGATACCAACACCCCATACAAAACATAGAATGTCTAATGGCGAAATAGTCTTGTCATAAAACAGCATAATCGGATGTTTGATAAACTGGTAAATTTTTGGATAAATAAATGTGAGATTAATATTGCGGCTGCAAAAGAATTCAAATGGAAATATTAATTTTATAAGGCTTAGCAGAATACATAGGATTAAAGTGCGAACACCTACCAAATGTATTCTGCTTTCCTTTTTTAACATAAAATAAATAAGAATAATTAAGAGACTGCTATAAAATGTTGTAGTAAATAACGAGGAAAATGTAAAATTCATAAAAATACTCCGTCACTGATCAAATTTGTCTTTTAGTTTTTGTTTTTTATCTTTAATCAACTGCTCTAGTTCGCTAATTTCCCGAAGCTCACGGACTTCATCCTTGCTATGTTCAAAAAATGATGACACTAAATTAGCTACGGAAATTTGCTCATAATCCAAAGTATTGAGAAATTTTTGGGTCTGAAATTCATTTCTGCTAAGGGAAGGTTTATAGCATCTTGTCAGGTTTTTGCCACTCATAATAATCTTATCCACTTCTATAAAATTGTTTTTTAACAGCTTCTTTAAATATGCATGTACTGTATGAAGGGTAAGCGTGGAGTCATATGCTAAAAAGTCCGACGCTGCCAGCGGTTTATCTGCATCCCATAATATATTCATAATGTCCATAGCTCTTTTAGTCAGTTCAAATGAAAAATTCTCTGCCATTATATTAACGATACCTCCAATCGACAATATTTTGTGGTTTTATTATCAGAATTAGAACAAATGAAATTAATTTTTCATGTTCCGCTAATTTCTTACTTAAATGGTAAATCAGTCTGATTTATATGTCAATAAAAAAACACCGATTAAACATTGATTTTAATGGTTAAATATGGTATTGTATTAAAAAGCTGCTATTAAAGTATGCGAAAATCAAGGGACTATGCATGATCATATTTCTTGGTATTGCACTGTTATTTACAGTGTTTACAATCTACAGAACTCTGTACTGTTATAATGATTGTTGAGAGGAAAATTTATGGAGTTGATAATTTACGTTTCGCTATTAATGATTTTTGAAAAGATAAGTACTTTTGGCAACTTATGGATGAACAGAAAACTATTTGAGTAAATTTACAGAGGGTACTGAATTGACATTGTATTACGCTTGCACTACTACATCAGGAAGGTTGGTGGATTGTTTATTTTTGGATGTAATCCATCGAAAAATCTCAAAATCACAAATAGGATTTATTTTTGAAAAAGGAGGGTAATTGGTTATGGCTACATATTTAGGTAATGTATACCAAGGTAACTTAAGTGCGAATGTGAATAGTTGTGCAGCAAATGGTTGTCCTGCAGCAGGTTGCCCTGCTGATGGCGGCTGCGCAGCAAATGGTTGCGTGGCTGATGGTTGCGTAGCAAATGGTGGGTGTGCCGCCAATTACTGCACTACTGCTGGTTGCGGTGCAAATGCTTGTGGTGGTAATGCGTGTAGCGTTGCGGGTTGTCCTGCTAATGCCTGCGCTGCAGCGGCTTGCTATGTTGCAGTGTGCTTACCCGCTAACGCTTGTTTTGCTTGTTTTGCAGACATACTCCCTAACTCTGAATCTGGTAATGGGTAATTTGTGAAGTTGCTATGAAAAAGGATTAAACATGCATTCTTTGTCATAATACATATTTGATACGTTTAATGAAAAGCATTGTATTCATTTGTGTATAAAATGAGATTTGGTTTGGTATGTGGTCGGGCAGGATGTAATAGAGGTAAGGCACAATCGGATAGTGTGCCTTACCTCCTTATTGAGTTGTTATATTGGTGATTTCGAGTAGGAGGACTAGTTTATGAAAAGGACTTATAGAACAACATCGATTGTTGGAGTTTCGTTAATGTCAATTCCGATGCTTTGTATGGTTGGATATGTTATCCAACCATCCCATATCTGGTATATAATATGTGCTATTATATCCTTTTTGCTAATATGTATTCTTTTGTCATTCAATATAGTTGATGTCATCAGATTGGGAAGGTTGAAAAAGAGCGGGAGGTGTTTTAACTTAAGAATTATTAAATGTGAACCAGTGAAACTTATTCATGTAAGAGGATTTTATACATTTAGAATCATATCTGAATATGAAGATGACGATGGAGTCAAGCATACAATACGTACACCTGCATATTCGATTTCTAAATTTTGTTTAAGTCAAAAGTTGCACCGATGGAGTGTCAATAACATAAAGGCGAACATTTACATCAAAAACGGTACTTATAGTATTGAAGTGATTTATGAAGAAAGGCAGCGGAAATTATGAAATTGTCTAATTTTAATTTGATTGTTCCTCTAGGTGAGAAGAGAATACTGTTTAACACACTTTCGGGACATTGTGTGGAAATCGAAGAAGAAGTTGCCGACATCATTAGCAGCAATAAAATAGATTTACTACCGCCCCAACTGGTAAGGGATTTCGTTAATTTGGGCATTATAGTTGAAGAATCGTATAATGAAACCGCGGTTATTAAGTATTATCATGACAAAGAAAAGTACTCGTCAAATATGTTGTTGAGTACGGTATTACTTACATGGGGATGCAATCTTAAATGTGTGTATTGCTTTGAAGGAAGTGATCATAATTTTCACAATATGAATTTTACGGAAGCAAACAAATATATAAAATTTTTGAAGAAGCAAGCAATTGAAAATCGCTATAGCCATATATCTATTTGTTTGTTCGGCGGCGAACCTTTGCTTAACTTTGATATGGCAAAATATATACTTGATGAGGTTAGGGACTTTTGTGAGAAAAAAGATTTGACATACTCTTGCTTCGTCATTACAAACGGAACATTGTTAAGTGATGAGGTTCTTGAAGTACTTCTTTATCATCATTGTAATATGATACAAGTAACACTTGATGGTATTAAAGAAACTCACGATAGTCGAAGAATGTACAAAAATGCCCAAGGTTCTTTTGACGATATAATTGCTAACCTGAAAATGCTGAATGCACGAAAAAATGATGTGCATTCAGTAATAAGGGTTAACATTGATAAGACGAACCTGGCTGAAACTTATGCACTTTTAAAATATATTGGAAAAAATGGTATGAATTTGACAAATTGTACGGTAGATTTTGGAATTGTACGTGGGTCAACAGAATCTTGTGCAGCATATTCAGGTCATTGTCTAGTGGAAGAAGAAATAGGTGAAGTTCTATATGATTTGTGGTCTGCCGCAGAAGCAGAAGGGTTTAAATATAATATTCGTCCGATGAGAAAATGGCTTTACTGCGGATTGTATTCTGATAATCAGTTTACTGTAACTCCAGACTGCGAAGTTTACAAATGTTGGGAGCATGCTGGACAGAAAGAACATCTTATGGGAACAATTGATGAAGATGGCAATTTAGTGAATATCCAGTACACATTTTATGAATGGATGTCACATGATCCTCTTGCTATTAAGGAATGTAGAAATTGTGTGTATCTTCCTGTTTGTGGAGGCGGCTGCGGAGTAATTAGTTACAATAAAGAGAAAAACTATCACGTCCCAGGATGTTTTAAAGTAAAAGGAGTGGTGGAAAAGCAGCTATTAAAATATTTTGAAGATTCATTGCGATGATTAAATGAAAGGCAGAAAGGTAGCTGGCGTATGTTGAAAAGGCTGAGAATACTTTCTTCAATATTAAACAACAACCTATTCGTTTTAGGAATTGTTTGGAAAGTTTCAAAAATTCGCTTTATAATTAGGATAATCACTACACTAGTATTAGCTATTTTACCTGTTATTAATATTCTTGTGATGCGATATGTCATATACATAATGGAGAATGCATCAACTAATGGTCTTTCTTCATTTACAAATGTGGCGGTCATACTTGTAAGCTTGTTTTTGTTGCAAGCAGGGGTAAGTCTGTTTGAAATATGGTATAGTAATTATATTGATTCACCAATTGCTTACGAAATCAATAGTTATGTTAATAATATTTTTATTAGCAAAGCAAAAGAATTTGAGTATGCGTCATTTGAAGATCCGGAGTTTTTTGACAAATATACAAGAGCACTAAATCAAACAGATTCTATTACACATACGG
>CAMWLV010000041.1 GCA_947175175.1 uncultured Lachnospiraceae bacterium | reverse complement strand
TTGGCTTCACGGAGAATGAAGTGAGAAATCTCTGCGAGAGAGGAAATGTAGATTTTCCGACGATGAAACAATGGTATGACGGATATTTCTTTCAGGGAGTCGGCTCTGTATATAATCCCAATTCCGTGATGCAGGCGATTGATAATAAGACGTTTGATTCCTACTGGACGGAGACGTCGGCCGCGGAGAGTTTGATGGGATATATCAGTATGGGGTATACGGGGCTGACAAGGGTAATTGCTGAATTGGTTAGCGGCATGGAAGTCAAGGTAAATACGAATGGATTTGCCAATGACCTTGTTACGTTTAAGAGCAGGGATGATGTGCTGACGCTCCTGATCCATCTGGGATATCTGGCATATAATGAGAGTGCAAAGACAGTACATATACCAAATGAAGAGATTCGAATGGAGTTTTCAAAATCAGTCAGAGAGACTGAGCATGCAGAAACGATAAAGCGTGTTGTAGAGAGTGACCAATTGATCTATGATACAATTCATATGAAAGAGGAGGCTGTTTCCGCGCAGATTGAAAAAATACATTCCGAGGAGACAGTGCCCCTGCATTACAATAAGGAAGACCGTCTTCGCAGTGTGATCAAGCTTGCATATTACACCTACAAAGATTATTATCTGCAATGGGAAGAACTGCCTGCCGGAGAAGGGTATGCAGACATTGTTTATCTGCCCAGACGGGATTCGGAGTATCCGGCACTCGTGATCGAATTGAAATGGAATCAGACAGCAGAAGGTGCAATTGAGCAAATAAAAAAGAAAAATTATCCCAAGGCGATAGAGAATTATGGCGGAGAGATTCTCTTAGTCGGTGTGAGCTATGATAAGACGTTGCCAGCAGGGAGCAGAACGCATACTTGCAGGATAGAGAGATATATCATCAACAGTCAGTAATTTAATACATGAGTTTCCGATGGGAAAGGGCATCAGCAAGAGAGCAGTCCAATCCGAAAGGATAGGACTGCTCTCTTAATTATAAATATTTAGAACGTAATCTCGATCACATTTGCACCTTGGTCAGGTGTGACGATAGAATCATTTCCCTCAATTGTCAAAAAGCCATTCACAGCATTTGCAGCGCGCATATTTACCATGCGGATGGTGTATGGTTTGCCGCCGTCTACAGTCACGAGAATACTGTGTCCCTGCCTCTTTACCGTAGCAGAAAGTTCAACAGTATTGTTCATGCCATATACTTCCGTGTCGATTTTGACACCGTCATGGATGGCATAAACGCGGAGTTCGCAGCCGTCAGCATAGTCATAGTCAGGTCTGTCGTCATGTGCACCGAGCACGACAACAGAATTCTCACGCACCATCAGAGGAATACTTAAGTAGCCGTGCTGTTCCTCAATCCAGGTGCCGCCTCTGTATTCCTTTCCAGTAAAGAAGTTCGTCCAGATACCCTGTGGCAGATAGTATTCTGCTCTGCTTTCGTCATTGAAGATTGGTGCAACAAGCAGGCTGTCGCCCAGCATATACTGCTTGTCGAGATAGTGGCAGGTCTTGTCTTTTGTGAATTCGAGTACCATGCTTCTCATACTTGGAATCCCCTGTGTGGCAGCAGTGATAGCGGTTTTATAAATATAGGGCATCAGCTTTGCTTTCAAGCGTGTAAAGAATCGGACAACATCAACAGCCTCTTCGTCATATACCCATGGCACGCGGTATGATTGGCTGCCATGAAGTCTGCTGTGTGAGGAGAGCAGACCGAAAGCAACCCAGCGTTTGTATACATCAGCTGTGGAGGTATGTTCAAAACCTCCGATATCATGCGCCCAGAAGCCAAAACCTGACATGCAGAGTGACAGACCGCCGCGCAGGCTTTCCTCCATGGACTCATAATCTGACCAACAGTCACCGCCCCAGTGCACAGGGAATTTCTGGCCGCCCACAGTGGCAGAGCGGGCAAAGAGGACTGCCTGTCCATTTCCGCGCTTTCTCTCGAGCAGTTCATAAACACATTTATTGTATAAATAGGTGTAATAGTTGTGCATTTTCTTTGGGTTGGAACCATCGTAATAGATGGCATCTGTCGGGATTCTCTCGCCGAAATCTGTCTTGAAGCAGTCGACACCCATGTCGAGCAGGATTTCAAGCTTGTCCTGGAACCATTTCCATGCGGCAGGGTTCGTGAAATCCACAATTGCCATGCCAGGCTGCCACATATCCCACTGCCATACCTGACCGTTAGGTCGTTTGATAAAATACCCCTTTTCCATACCTTCCTTGAAAAGAACGGATTCCTGTCCAATATAAGAGTTGATCCATACACAGATATTGAGCCCCTTGTCCTTGATGCGCTTTAGCATTCCGACAGGATCCGGGAAAACTCTGCTGTCCCACAAAAAGTCGCTCCAGTGGAACTCCTTCATCCAGAAACAGTCAAAATGGAAGGTCCTCAGAGGAATTCCTCTGTCAAGCATACCGTCAACAAAGCTCATAACAGTCTCTTCGTCGTAGTTTGTCGTGAAGGAAGTGGACAGCCATAGTCCAAATGTCCATGGTGCGGGAAGTCCCGGCTTTCCAGTGATATCCGTGTATCGCCTCAGTACATCTTTCATCTCGGGACCATTGATCAGGAAATAGTCAAGATAGGTGCCTTCCACAGAGAACTCAGCCTTTGTGACCATTTCCGTGCCGATTTCAAATTCCACATTTTCCGGATGGTTTACAAATACACCATAACCCTTGTTTGAAACATAGAATGGAATGTTTTTGTAACACTGTTCTGTGCTGGTTCCGCCGTCAGCGTTCCAGATCTTTACGCTTTGCCCGTTTTTGACAAACGGGGTGAAGCGTTCGCCGAGACCATATATTTTCTCATCAACGCCAATACCAAGCTGTTGGCGCATATAGGTGTCATGATTGTCGCCTCTGTCATAGGCAAGTCCGCTCCAGTCTGTCTTCATCAGAGCGAGGTCTTTTGCCTTGGATTCCGTGATCAGCTTCCCATTTCGTGTGTATTTCATATACCAGGTATTTTTGCCGATTTCGAGGGCAAGGGAACCGCTGTAAATAATGATGCACTCCTCATTGTCATCTACCTTGATTGGTCTTGCATCAGCATTGATCTCAAATGCCGGGTAGGTGTTTACTGCACCAAGGTGATGATAGGTCTGCACGCGGATGACCTCATCCATGGGGGCAGTGATGACTAACGTCAGATTGATGCCGCCGAGTGTGTCACCTCTTTCTTTGACGCGGATTGTCGGGGCGCAGATCGTCACCTTGTCCGCCTCTGCTTTTGTAAAATATGCCTGCTGTGGCGCGAAGCATTCACAGCCCTCCTGCTGAAGCCAGCAGCCATTACTGAATTTCATCATTACCTCTTTTCTGTGCCGGCCTCGATTGCGTATTTATAAGCGATATGAAAATGCTGCACCCGGCACTGTGCAGATATATATGTATCATACCATATATTGTCAAAAAGGAAATGAAATAATTAGAGTTTTTTAGCATTATTTTTTAAATAAGTTGGTCAAAATTGTTGATATGTGGTAAAATAATAACAAATACAGTTCGGGAAATTATGAAATAAAGGAGGAATTTGTATGAAACTTACTTTTGTAGGTGCGGACCATCAGGTGACGGGGAGCTGCCATTTTCTGCAGGCGTGCGGCAAAAACATTCTCGTGGACTGTGGTATGCAGCAGGGCTCCAATCCCTTTGAGTGCTGCGAGATGCCGGTTGATGAGGCACAGATCGACTATGTATTTCTGACGCATGCACACGTGGACCATTCGGGAAATCTGCCGCTTCTGTATGCGAGAGGGTTCCGGGGGCGGGTGTTTACAACAGAGGCATCGGCAGACTTGTGCTCCATTATGCTCCGCGACTGTGCGCATATCCAGATGCAGGAGGCAGAGTGGAAAAACAGAAAGGCAAAGAGAAATTCAGGGCTTCAGCCGGTTGAACCAGCATATACCATGGAGGATGCAGACGGGATCATCAGAAATATCGTGCCATGTGCATACGATAAGGATGTCGAGATCAGTGATGGCATCAGAATCCGTTTTACCGATGTAGGGCATCTGCTTGGCTCAGCCAGTATTGAGGTCTGGCTGACTGAGGGCGGCGTGACGAAAAAGATCGTATTTTCGGGAGACATCGGCAATAAGAACCAGCCGCTGATCAAAGATCCGATCTACACAAAGGAAGCAGATTATGTGGTCATGGAGGCGACTTACGGAGATCGGTATCACGCAAAGCAGAAAGAAGGGTATGTATCGGATCTAGCTGAGGTAATCAACAAGACCTTTGCAAAGGGCGGCAATGTAGTCATTCCTTCTTTCGCAGTGGGGAGGACACAGGAAATCTTATATTTTCTCAGACAAATTAAGGCAGATAACATGATACCCGATTTCCCAAGGTTTGAGGTATATGTTGACAGTCCGCTTGCCGTGGAGGCGACGGGCATATTCCAGAAAAATATATACACCTGTTTTGACGAGGAGGCTATGGAACTGGTGCATAAGGGCATCAATCCATTGAACTTCCCGGGGCTGAAACTTGCCATCACAAGCGAGGAGTCTAAGGAAATCAACTTTGATGAGACGCCGAAGGTTATCATCTCCGCAAGCGGCATGTGTGAGGCAGGACGAATCAGGCATCATTTAAAACACAACTTGTGGAGACCAGAGTGTACGATCCTCTTTGTGGGATATCAGGCGGCAGGTACGCTTGGACGTATTTTAATAGAAGGTGCGGATGAGGTAAAACTGTTCGGTGAGGCTGTCGAGGTCAGGGCAAAGATTACACAGCTGCCGGGATTGAGCGGTCATGCCGACAAGGGTGGTTTGCTTGAGTGGGTGAATGCTTTTGAGAAGAAGCCGGACAAGGTATTTATCGTACATGGTGAGGATACAGCGTGCAGTTTGTTTGCGGAATGCCTGCGCTCAGAGCACGGGCATGATGCGTATGCACCATATTCCGGAACCAGGGTTGACCTGATTACAGGAGCCATTGAATTTGAGGCATCGCCTGTCGCTGTCAAGAAGCGTATGCGCAGTGTATCTGATGTATTTGCAAGGCTGCTTGCAGCTGGACAGAGACTGATTGCGGTTATCTACAAGAACGAAGGCAGGGCAAACAAGGATTTGGCGAAATTTGCAGATCAGATCAATTCTCTTGCGGATAAATACGATCAGTGAGGATTGCTATTGGTACGCGTGCCGAAGCACGCAGGGGGGTATAGATATGAATATTATAGCGGCTGTGGACAACAATTGGGCGATCGGCTTCCAAAACAGCCTTTTGGTTCGGATCCCAAGGGATCAAAAGGTGTTTCGGGAGATGACAGAGGGAAAAGTGATTGTCATAGGCAGAAAGACTTTGGAGACATTTCCGCAGAAACAGCCGCTGAAAAACCGCGTGAATATTATTTTGTCGAGGGATAGAAACTTTGCAGTGAAAGATGCTGTTGTAGTTCATTCCATGAAAGAGCTTATGGAGGAACTCAAAAAGTATGATGAGAAGGAGGTCTATGCGGCAGGGGGAGCAAGTGTGTATGAGCAGCTCCTTCCTTACTGCGACACAGCGTATATCACGAAAGTGGATTATACATACCAGGCTGATGCATATTTTCCACGGCTTGACAAGATGGAGGACTGGAAATTGACTGAGGACAGTGAGGAGCAGACATATTTTGACCTGGAGTACTATTTTCAGAAATATGAGCGAAAAAAGTAGAGGGAAATGTTGACTTTTGTAGTTGTTCGTATAAAATAAGGAATTAAGGAACTGTTCATAAGCTAATTTAGAACAGTTCGCAGGGAGTGCCAAGGCACTCATCAGAAAGAGGAGGAGAGTTTGAAATGGAGAAGAAAGATTTGGATTGGTCCAGTTTGGGCTTTGGCTACAGACAGACCGAGAAACGTTACGTTACGAACTTTAAAGACGGAGCATGGGACGATGGTGTTCTCACGGAAGATGCCAACATTGTGTTAAATGAATGTGCTGGCGTTTTGCAGTATGCGCAGACTTGTTTTGAGGGTCTGAAGGCATATACGACACAAGATGGAAAGACCGTCGTGTTCCGGCCGGACTTGAACGAACAGCGTATGCATGACAGCTGCGTGCGTCTCGAGATGCCGACGCTTCCAGAGGGACGTTTTGTGGAGGCTGTGAAGCAGGTAGTCAAGGCGAATGAGGAAAATGTGCCGCCTTATGGTTCCGGCGCAACCCTCTATGTAAGACCTTATATGTTTGGAATGAACCCTGTGATCGGTGTCAAGCCGGCGGACGAATATCAGTTCAGAATCTTTACGACACCTGTAGGACCATATTTCAAGGGCGGTGCAAAACCTCTCACAATAAAAGTCAGCGATTTTGACCGTGCAGCACCGCATGGTACTGGTCACATCAAGGCAGGGCTTAATTATGCCATGAGCCTGCATGCGATTGTCACAGCCCACAAGGAAGGCTTTGATGAGAATATGTACCTGGATCCGGCGACGCGCACCAAGGTGGAGGAGACCGGTGGTGCTAACTTCCTTTTCGTAACAAAGGACAATAAGGTTGTCACACCAAAGTCAGGCAGCATTCTCCCGTCTATCACACGCCGTTCCCTGATGATTGTGGCAAAAGATTATCTTGGACTGGAGGTAGAGGAGCGAGAAGTGCTTTTTGATGAGGTTAAGGAGTTCGCAGAGTGCGGACTGTGCGGCACAGCTGCAGTCATTTCGCCTGTAGGAAAGATTGTCAACAAGGGCGAGGAAATCTGCCTGCCTTCAGGAATGAACGAGATGGGACCCATAACCAGGCAGCTCTATGATACGCTGACAGGTATTCAGATGGGACGCATCGAGGCGCCAAAGGGCTGGATTGTAGAAATCTAATAAAGGATTATAAGAATGAAAAGGTGTAAAGTCGTATTAATGGGCTTTATGCCTTTTGTTATTTTCTATATTGTTAGATTATGCGTCAGATTTATGCTATAGAGCAAAGCAAGAAAAAATTGGATGATATGGAATTAGGAACTGTAGAATTTGAACATGATTTGTTACCAACACCAAGTTTTAATTTTGAGGTAAGGTGAGCTCTTGATGAAATAAAAAAGCAGGATACGGGAGTCGAACCCGCCTCCTCGGCTTGGGAAGCCGATGTACTACCGATGTACTAATCCTGCAAACAATATTAGTATAACACCAAAGTATAAAACATTTCAACCCCCAAATTGAAAAAATAATAAAATATTGTGAAGAAAAAGAAATTTATTAGTAAATATGTCAACTGTACTTTTTTGATGAATCAGTCTATACTATAATATAGTAAAATCAGGTTCAGAATCGTTGCAAAAAGGATGTGAAGGCTTATGGCAGAGAAGAAACAAGGACGGGAAGTCGCTTTTGCAGAGACTTATGATGAAGCAGTAAAAAAGGCAATCGAAAAAGCCTTTTTAAAAAAGGGCGTTTCTTATTTGATTAAGGTCGATAAAGTGAGGGATATGAAAAAAGGTCATTTTGAGAGCCGGTTGAAGTATTCCTTCCATATTAACAGGCTTCAGATAGAGGAGGCAAAGGCAGCATTGACGGTGCAGAATCTGGAGGAAAATAGTGTTCATTATCTGATATAGTACATACGAAAAAAGTATCACATTAGGTGGTGCTTTTTTGCTGCATCTTTACAAAAACACAGGACTGATAGTATAATCATTAAGGAAAAATATGAGAAGGAGAAAAGATTATGATGGATTTTTCAGCGATTATGAAATTTAAGGGAGCATGGGACACATTTACCAGAAATCACCCAAAATTTGTGCCGTTTATGCAGGCAGTAGGGCGTGAGGCAATCACAGATGGCACAATCATAGAAGTGAAAGTGACAAGCCCGGAGGGCAGGGAATACAACACCAATATGAAGATTACGCAGAGTGATATTGACCTGTTTGCACAATTAAAAGGGATGATGTAGGGAGTTCTTTTGCAGAATAAACGAATATGCATTTGGTGTGAAAGACAAACGCATATATTTCTTGAATGACATAATTTCTTGTGATATAATGAATCGATTATGCAAAGGAACTGTCAATAGATGATGTTTGACTCAAATTTTTTATACAGTTCCTGGGAAAGTACAGGTGATAAGATGAAGGCGTTTTTAATATTGGAGGATGGCACTGTATTTGAGGGGACTCAGATCGGTGCTGACAGGGAAATCATTAGTGAGATCGTATTTAATACTTCTATGGCAGGATATCTGGAAGTGCTCACAGATCCGTCCTATGCAGGACAGGCAGTGTGCATGACGTATCCGTTGATCGGAAATTATGGCATCTGTAAGGATGATATGGAGTCTAAGAAGCCTTGGCCTGACGGGTTCATTGTCAGGGAATTATCTAGAAATTTCAGCAATTTCAGAGCGGATTTTTCCATTCAGCAGTTTTTACAAGAGAACGACGTGCCAGGCATTGCAGGGATTGACACCCGTGCGCTCACAAAGATTTTACGCGAAAAGGGTACGATGAATGGTATGATTACGACGGACGAGAATTATTGTCTTGACGATGTGATTCCAAGATTAAAAGCCTATACAACTGGTAAGGTGGTTGAAAAAGTTACCTGTAAAGAAAAGTATGAGTTAAGGGGTTCCAGAGATCTGGAAGAAAACGGATCCATATCTGGGAGTGCGAAGTTTGTGGCAGCGGACTATGAGGTTGGAAAGCGGGAGAAGAAGCCTTCCCTTGTCAAAAAGTTAAACGGTGCAGGCAGGCGCGTGGCACTTCTTGACCTTGGCACGAAAGACAATATTGCATACTCCCTTAAGATAAGGGGATGCGATGTCACTGTCTATCCGGCGACAACACCGGCATCGGACATCATTGCGTCAAACCCTGACGGTATCATGCTCTCGAATGGACCAGGAGATCCAAAAGAGTGCCAGGACATCATAGCGGAAATCAAAAAACTCTATGATACAGACATTCCGATTTTTGCCATCTGTCTTGGTCATCAGCTCATGGCGCTTGCGACAGGAGCTGATACGTACAAGATGAAATATGGGCATCGGGGCGGCAATCACCCGGTAAAAGATCTTGCCACAGGGAGAGTATATATCTCCTCCCAGAATCACGGCTATGTGGTTGACATGGAAAAGCTGGATCCCAATGTTGCAACACCCGCTTTTGTCAATGTAAATGACGGGACAAACGAAGGGCTGAATTACACGGGAAAAAATATTTTCACGGTTCAGTTCCACCCGGAAGCGTGCTGTGGTCCGCAGGATTCCGGCTATTTGTTTGACAGGTTTATCGATATGATGAACGGTGGGAAAATGGAGGTGACAAGATAATGCCAAAGAATCCAGATGTGAAAAAGGTAATGGTGATTGGTTCAGGACCGATCGTTATTGGACAGGCTGCTGAATTTGACTATGCAGGTACACAGGCGTGCCGCTCTCTGAAAGAGGAAGGTGTCGAGGTTGTGCTGGTGAACTCAAACCCGGCGACGATCATGACAGACAGGGATATCGCGGACAAAGTCTATATTGAGCCTCTGACCGCAAAGGTTTTGGAGCAGATTATCGAGAAGGAAAAGCCGGATTCCATTCTCCCGACACTGGGCGGACAGGCAGGGCTGAATCTTGGCATGGAGCTTGAGGAAAGCGGATTTCTGGCTTCCCATAATGTAAGGCTTCTGGGCACAACGGCAGCTACGATAAGAAAGGCGGAGGACAGACAGGAGTTCAAAGATACCATGGAAAAGATCGGGGAACCCTGTGCGGCTTCCCTTGTAGTGGAAAATGTCGAGGACGGTGTGGCATTTACGAACACGATCGGATATCCAGTGGTGCTTCGCCCAGCGTATACTCTTGGCGGAAGCGGCGGCGGTATAGCCCACAACCAGCTTGAATTGGAAGAGATTCTCGAAAATGGTCTGCGTCTTTCCCGTGTGGGACAAGTTCTTGTCGAGCGCTGTATCGCGGGCTGGAAGGAAATTGAGTACGAAGTGATGCGTGACAGTGCTGGAAACTGCATCACGGTATGTAACATGGAAAATATCGATCCGGTCGGGGTACACACGGGTGACAGTATTGTCGTGGCGCCTTCGCAGACTTTGAGTGACAAAGAGTACCAGATGCTGCGAACATCAGCCCTGAATATCATCTCGGAATTAAATATTACAGGCGGCTGCAATGTACAGTTTGCACTGCACCCGACAAGCTTTGAGTACTGTGTCATTGAAGTAAATCCGCGTGTGAGCCGTTCCTCTGCATTGGCTTCTAAAGCAACGGGTTATCCGATTGCGAAGGTTGCAGCAAAGATTGCACTTGGTTATACATTAGATGAGATTAAAAACGCTATCACAGGCAAGACCTATGCAAGTTTTGAACCGGCGCTGGATTACTGTGTCGTGAAGATGCCAAGACTTCCGTTTGATAAGTTTATCACGGCAAAGCGAACACTCACCACACAGATGAAGGCGACAGGCGAGGTCATGAGCATCTGCACGAATTTCGAGGGTGCGCTGATGAAGGCAATCCGCTCACTGGAACAGCATGTGGACTGTCTCAGAAGCTATGATTTCTCTGGACTTGACAGGGATGCACTCCTGAAACGGATGGAGAAGGTTGACGACCAGAGAATCTATGTGATTGCGGAGGCGCTCAGAAAAGGAATCGATTATGATACGATCTACGACATCACCAGGATTGACAGGTGGTTTATCGATAAGCTTGCCGTTATTGTGGAGATGGAGCATGCATTGGAGACACAGCCGCTCACCCTGGAACTGTTGAAAGAAGCGAAACGGATTGAGTTCCCGGACAATGTAATTGCCAGACTTACCGGAAAGAGCGAGTCGGAAATCAAGGAAATGCGCTATGCCAACAACATTGTTGCCGCATTCAAGATGGTTGACACCTGTGCGGCAGAGTTTGAGGCGAGCACGCCGTATTATTATTCCTGCTTTGATGGAGCCAACGAGGCTGTGGAGACAAATCCTCCCAAGAAAGTGCTTGTACTTGGTTCAGGACCAATCCGAATCGGACAGGGGATTGAGTTCGATTACTGTTCGGTACATGCGACTTGGGCATTTTCAAAGGCCGGATACGAGACCATAATCATTAATAACAATCCTGAGACGGTGAGTACGGATTTTGACATTGCGGACAAGCTGTATTTCGAACCCCTCACGCCGGAAGACGTGGAGAATATTGTCAATATAGAAAAGCCTGACGGGGCAGTTGTGCAGTTTGGCGGTCAGACAGCGATCAAGCTCACAGAAAGCCTGATGAAAATGGGTGTGCCGATTCTGGGGACGAAGGCAGAGGATGTCGACGCTGCGGAGGACAGGGAGCTCTTTGATAAGATTCTCGAGGAGACACAGATTCCGCGTGCGGCAGGCGGTACAGTCTATACGGCTGCGGAGGCAAAAGAAGTTGCAAACCGTCTGGGTTATCCGGTGCTTGTCAGACCTTCGTACGTGCTTGGCGGACAGGGTATGCAGATTGCCATTTCCGATGAGGAGATTGAGGAGTTCATGGAGATTATCAACCGCATAGCGCAGGATCACCCGATCCTTGTCGACAAATATCTGCAGGGCAAGGAGCTTGAGGTGGACGCTGTCTGTGATGGCACGGATATCCTGATTCCGGGAATTATGGAACATATTGAGAGGACTGGTGTTCACTCCGGCGACTCAATTTCAGTATATCCTGCACATACGATTACGGACAAGGTGAAGGAGACAATCGCAGAGTATACGAGGCGTTTGGCAAAGGCACTGCACGTAAAGGGATTGATCAACATTCAGTTCATCGCTGTCGGGGAGGAAGTATTTGTAATTGAAGTAAATCCCCGTTCTTCGAGAACTGTTCCATACATCAGCAAGGTGACAGGTATACCAATCGTGGATCTTGCAACAGAAGTTATAATCGGAAAGACGATCAGGGAACTCGGCTATGAGCCTGGTCTGCAAAAAGAAGCGGGTTACATCGCGATCAAGATGCCGGTATTTTCTTTTGAGAAGATCAGGGGGGCAGAGATCAGCCTTGGACCGGAGATGAAGTCGACAGGGGAGTGTCTAGGCATCGCTAAGACTTTTAATGAGGCACTGTATAAGGCGTTCCTTGGGGCAGGGGTCGATCTGCCGAAGCATAAGCGCATGATCATCACTGTGAAAGATGCGGACAAGGGCGAGGCTATTGAGATCGGAAGGCGTTTTGAGGCACTTGGCTATACAATTTATGCGACGCGCAGCACGGCAAAGGCACTGAATGATGCAGGTGTCAAGGCAAAAAAGGTCAATAAGATACAGCAAGAATCACCGACAGTTATGGATTTGATTCTCGGTCATAAGATTGATCTTGTGATCGATACGCCGACACAGGGCCGTGATAAATCAAGGGACGGATTCCTGATCAGAAGAACTTCAATTGAGACAGGTGTCAATTGTATTACAGCATTGGATACAGCGAAGGCGCTGGCGACAAGTCTCGAGAGTAAGAATGACAATCCATTGACGCTGGTGAATATAGCAGATTTGTAAAGGGTTAGGATATTCGAAAGAAATGAATTCATTTTCCGTGATTTGGTGTATGTAACGATTAGGGTATGAATAGCTGAGTGGATTTATTATGGAAGAAGGAGTGTCAGTTATTGGCACTTTTTCTGCATGGGATAGGGGATATGAGAAATTTTCAGAAAGAACTCGACAAAATTCTTGAACAAATATCAATTCCGCAGCGTCTCCTGCTGCATAGCTGTTGTGCGCCATGCAGCAGTTATGTGCTTGAGTATCTGAGGCGGTATTTTGAGATTACAGTCCTGTATTATAATCCGAATATCTCGTTGGAACAAGAGTATCAAAAGCGTGTGGAGGAGCAAAAGCGCCTGATTGCAGCATACAATAAACTGACAGACAGCGGTTTCCCGATCTCCATTATGGAAGGAGACTATGAACCAGAGACTTTTTACGAGATAGCAAAGGGTTTGGAACAGTGTCCGGAGGGCGGTGAGCGGTGCTTTGCCTGTTATGAGCTTCGGCTCAGAAAGACGGCGGAACTTGCAAAGGAATTAGGGCAGGATTATTTTGCGACGACACTCACAATCAGCCCTTTAAAAAATGCAGCGAAGTTGAATGAGATCGGAGAGAAGCTGTCAGAAGAATACCAAATTCCATGGCTGCCATCTGATTTAAAAAAGAAAGATGGATATAAGCGTTCGATCGAACTATCGGCAGAGTATGGTCTGTACAGGCAGAATTATTGTGGGTGTGTATATTCAAGGATACAGTCTGGGCATAGTCATAATTAATACAAATTCAGTGTTAGGAGGATTAGAATGTTATATCCATTTATGACATTAAATGATAACACAGAAATAGTACATTCGGAAATACTGGATATTGATGGGAAAGAGAGGGTAAAGGTTTGTATTGAGAGACCAATATTCGAGGGATTTCAGTCAATAGAGTGCTATCTTCCAGAATATGAGTGGAAGAATAATCGGGGATTCACGGATAAAGATATGGAACAATTTCAGGAATTGCTGGAATCAACAGCTCACATAATTATTGAACTGGCACGAGAGGGAGGATTAGAAAATGCCTCAAATTTTTAAAATCGGTTCATATATAGTGTACTTTTGGATGAATGAAAATGATCCATTAGTGCCAATACATGTATATGTAGCAGAAGGTGTTCCGACTTCAAGTGCTGCCAAAATTTGGATAACGCGTACCGCAAGATGTCTTTTATGTAATAATAGTTCAAAGATACCAGCAAAGAAGTTAAACTATATTCAAGGAGTTATTGGGGCGAGAAGTAAAGAGATAATTCAGAAGATTACTTATTATTGTTAGGATAATATGATTGGAAAGAGATATGGAGGTAAAATGAAAAAAATATTGGAATTAATTTCTGACGAAATGAAGAATGCATTTGAGCTGGCGGGATATGAGCGGGAGCTTGGCAAGGTGACACTCTCGAACAGACCCGACTTGTGCGAATATCAGTGCAATGGCGCGATGGCAGGTGCCAAGCAGTATAAAAAGGCGCCAATCATGATTGCAAATGATGTCGCTGCAAAGCTTTCTGACAGCAAAGTTTTTGAGCGGGCGGAAGCAGTCGCACCAGGTTTTTTGAACCTGACCTTGAAAAAGGAATTTATCGGCGAATATATTAAGAATATGCGTTCAGACAAGAAATATGGTCTGGAGGAGGTTGAAAATCCCGCAAAGATCGTGATCGACTACGGCGGACCGAATGTCGCAAAACCGCTGCATGTAGGACATCTGCGCTCTGCAATCATCGGTGAGAGTGTAAAACGCATCGCGCGTTATATGGGACATCAAGTGGTCGGTGACATTCATCTGGGTGATTGGGGCCAACCGATGGGATTGATCATGAACGAGCTCAGGATCAGAAAACCAGAACTGATCTATTTTGATGAAAATTATACAGGGGATTATCCTGCCGAGCCTCCTTTCACAATCTCAGAGCTTGAGGAGATCTATCCTTTTGCGAGCAAACGTTCCAAGGAGGATGAGGCATACAAGGCAGACGCGATGGCATGTACTTACAAGCTGCAGAGTGGAGTGAGTGGATATCGTGCGCTCTGGAATCATATTATAGCGGTTTCCGTTGCGGATTTAAAGAAAAATTATGAGAAGCTGCATGTGGATTTTGATTTGTGGAACGGGGAGTCCGCAGTGCATGACCTGATACCGCAGATGGTTGATGCGATGAAAACGGGTGGTTATGCGTATGTCAGCGAGGGCGCGCTTGTCGTTGATGTGAAAGAGGAAACGGATACGAAAGAAGTTCCGCCTTGTATGATCCTAAAATCAGACGGTGCTGCCCTCTACAACACGACAGACCTCGCGACGATCATGATGCGTATGGAGAATGAGAAGCCGGACAGGATCGTCTATGTAGTTGATAAACGTCAGGAACTCTATTTCGAGCAGGTTTTCCGCTGCGCACGCAAGACAAAGCTTGTGCAGGAGGACACGGAATTGAAGTTTCTTGGCTTTGGTACGATGAATGGAAAGGATGGGAAGCCGTTTAAGACACGCGAGGGCGGCGTGATGCGTCTGGAAAATCTGATCCAGGAGATCAACGACGAGATGTTTCGTAAAATCCAGGAGAGTCGTGAGACAGCAGACGAAACAGCGGCTGCGACTGCCCGGGTGGTTGGGCTTGCCGCGCTGAAATACGGTGATTTGTCCAATCAGGCGAGCAAGGATTATATTTTTGACATTGACCGTTTTACATCATCGGAGGGAGATACGGGACCATATATTCTCTATACGATTGTACGCATCAAGTCAATCCTCGCAAAATATGCGGAAAACGGCGGCGATGTGCAGGCGGTACTGTCCGATCTCAAAGCGCCGGTCAATGACAGCGAAAAGCAGCTGATGATGGAGCTTGCAAAATACAATGCAAGTGTAGAGGCGGCGTGTGAGGAGTATGCACCCCACAAGATTTGTGCCTATATCTATGATCTTGCCAATGCGTTCAACCATTTTTATCATGAGACGAAGATTATCACGGAGGAAGACGAGTCAAAGAAGGCAGGCTGGATAGCGCTTCTGGTACTCACGAGGGATGTACTCGAGACGTCCATTGATCTGTTAGGCTTCTCGGCACCAGAGAGAATGTAGGATTAAAAGAGAACTCAGCGAGAGCGGGTTCTCTTTTTGCACTGTTATGCACAAATTAAATGTGAGATACAAGCATTTCAGATAAGAAAAAAACATAAAATATGTATAGATATTACAAAATTTTATTTGGATAGACAGAAAAATAGTGAGAATTGTGTACGTAGGATAGACTTTATGTTAGAATAAAAGAGTATGTTAATATATTAACGAGAGGGGATGTGTGCATAATGTACGGAAATCAGAAGGGGCTGGTTTTTACAAATGAGAAATGTATCGGATGTAACAAATGCATTTCAGTTTGTCCGGTGATCGTTGCAAACCGGGCTGTCAAGACAGAGGCGGGACTTCAGCGGATCGAGGTGGACGGCGAGAAATGTATCGCGTGTGGTGCCTGTTTCGATGCGTGTGAACACAATGCGAGGGAGTTTGTGGATGACACGGAGGATTTTTTTGAAGCACTTTCAAAAGGGGAGAAAATATCAGTTTTGTGGGCTCCTGCATTTGCGGCAAACTATCCCAATGAATACAGGCAGATACTTGGGGGATTAAAAAAGCTCGGGGTAAACCGTATCATAAGTGTAAGTTTCGGGGCGGATATCACGACATGGGGATATATCAAATACATCACTGAGCACAATTTTCATGGGGGAATCTCCCAGCCATGTCCTGCAATTGTCAATTATGTGGAACATTACATACCAGAACTCATACCAAAACTTGTACCGATACAGAGTCCGCTTATGTGCGCGGCAATCTATGCGAAAAAGTATCTGAATATCACGGACAAGCTTGCTTTTATCAGTCCGTGTATCGCCAAGAAGGACGAGATCAGTGATCCCAAAAACAAAGGTTATGTGAGCTATAATGTGACTTTTGATCATTTGGCAAAATATTCCAAGCAGCATAATATCAAGGCGGAGCCGGCTCCGAATGAGATTGAGTATGGTCTGGGTTCGATCTACCCTATGCCCGGCGGACTGAAAGAGAACGTATACTGGTTCTGCGGTGAGGAAGTATTCATACGCCAGATTGAGGGAGAGAAGCATGCCTATCATTTCCTGGAGGATTATAAGGCAAGAGTCCTTGGAGGCAAGAGTCTTCCGTTTATGGTCGATGCTCTCAATTGTGCACAGGGATGTATCTATGGCACTGGCGTGGAGGAGGAAAAAACCAAAACAGACGACATTCTCTACGAACTTCAGGCAATCAAGGAGGCATGCAAGTCAAACAGAAAGAGCAGCGCATGGGCGAGAAAGGCGACACCTGCACAGAGACTGAGAAGTCTCAATAGGCAGTTTGCACGTCTTAATATCAATGATTTTATGCGTGAATATACAGATAAATCAAGAGGAAATAAAATACAGAAACCAAGCCTGGCGGAACTAAATAACATTTTCACGGATATGAATAAGACGGATACCGTGCAGCAGCATATCAACTGCAGTGCCTGCGGCTATGATACCTGTGCGGCGATGGCAACAGCGATCTATAATGGCTGCAATGACAAGGACAGCTGCGTTCATTACATTAAAAATGTAGCCGAGGAAGAGAAGGAGCGCATACAGGAAATTTCGTTTGAAGTGGAAGCCAAGAACGCGGAAATGGCAAAGAAGAACGAGACGATCAGTGAGATGGTATCCGAGGCAAACGGCGAGTTTTCGACGCTGAATGCGTCTATTGACGAGATGATAGACGGCAATAACAACAATGCGGAGGAGAGCACAAATATCAGCATGGCGATGGTGGATGTTGTCGATTTCTGCGATGAAATGAAGAAGTCCTTTGGTGAAATTCATGAATTGCTGGATCAGCTTGGCGGAAATAATGAGAATATCACAAAGGTGGCGGCAAAGACAAATCTGTTGTCGCTGAATGCCTCCATAGAGGCTGCAAGGGCCGGGGAAGTCGGAAAAGGATTTGCGGTAGTGGCGCAGGAGATCAAGACTCTGAGCGATGTCAGCAGGGGCGCGGCCGATGACAGCAGCAAGAATAAGGATCAGATCGTGGCAGCAATGGCGAAGCTGATGGAGAGTTCGGAGAATCTGATGAAAGTCGTTGACAATGTGAATGAGAGAATAACGAACCTTGCGGCGAGTACAGAGGAGATCGCGGCGTCTGCTACGATGATTGGACAAGTTGCGTCAGAGCTTCACAGTAAATTCGACAGAATCAGCGCTCTTTGATGCTTGAAAGAGGAAAGTTTTTCATAGAAGTTTTTATAGTGGTTGCAGTTCATGGGAATAAAGTGTATAATCATGAGGAATGCATAAAATAAATCAAGGAAAGAGAGACAATATCATGAACAACAAAATACCATACAAAATTTATCTGGAAGAGAGCGAGATGCCGAAACAGTGGTACAATGTGAGGGCAGACATGAAAAATAAGCCTGCACCGATCTTAAATCCCGCAACGATGAAGCCTGTTGCAGTGGAAGAGCTGTCGCCAATTTTCTGTGAGGAGCTTGCAAAGCAGGAGTTGGATGACACGACTCCGTATTTTGACATACCACAGGAGATCCGCGACTTTTATAAGATGTACCGCCCATCTCCGCTCACGCGCGCTTACTGTCTGGAGAAAAAGCTGGATACACCAGCGCATATTTACTACAAATTTGAGGGAAACAATACATCGGGAAGCCACAAGCTCAACTCGGCAATCGCACAGGCTTACTATGCAAAGAAGCAGGGACTTAAGGGCGTTACCACAGAGACCGGCGCAGGTCAGTGGGGAACAGCCTTATCCATGGCATGCTCTTATTTTGACTTGGATTGTCAGGTGTATATGGTCAAGGTGTCCTATGAGCAGAAGCCTTTCCGGCGCGAGGTAATGCGGACTTACGGGGCAAAGGTGACACCGTCTCCTTCCATGCTCACGAATGTCGGAAGAAAGATTAACGAGGAGTTCCCGGGGACGACGGGAAGTCTTGGCTGTGCCATCTCCGAGGCAGTGGAGGCTGCCACGACACAGGAAGGATATCGCTATGTATTGGGTTCTGTGCTGTCGCAGGTGCTCTTACACCAGACGGTCATCGGTCTGGAGACAAAGTCTGCCCTGGATAAATATGGGATTAAGGCAGATATGATCATCGGCTGTGCTGGCGGCGGTTCTAACCTGGGCGGACTGGTTTCGCCATTTGTCGGGGAGATTCTCAGGGGTGAGGCTGACTATGAGATCATTGCAGTGGAACCAGCTTCCTGCCCAAGCCTTACAAGAGGCGTTTATGCATATGATTTTTGCGATACAGGAAAAATCTGTCCGCTGGCGAAGATGTACACGCTCGGAAGCGGCTTTATCCCATCTGCAAACCATGCCGGCGGGCTTCGTTATCATGGTATGAGTACCATCATATCACAGCTGTATGATGACAATATCATATCGGCGAGGAGTGTGGAGCAGACAGAGGTGTTCCAGGCGGCACAGACATTCGCAAGAGTAGAGGGCATTCTGCCTGCGCCTGAGAGCAGTCATGCGATCAAGGTGGCGATCGATGAGGCGTTGAAGTGCAAGGAAACCGGCGAGGAGAAGAATATTGTGTTTGGCCTTACGGGAACAGGATATTTTGATATGGTCGCATATCAGAAGTTTAATGATGGCGAAATGACAGATTATATTCCTACAGACGAGGAACTCGCAAAGAGTTTTGCTACATTGCCGAAGGTGAATGTATAATCAATGACAGAGATCGAGCAGGGGAAATTCCCCTGCTCGATGTGTCAGTTATATTTCTGCAGATCCCAGTGCTCTTTCCGGCTTCAATTTCTGGTTGGATGGAGTACTATAGTCTGTGCAAATAAAAATAGCGAAGGGGGGATTCGAACCCTCGACACCGCGGGTATGAACCGCGTGCTCTAGCCAACTGAGCTACTTCGCCATGAAACATAAAAAATAAAGTCCAAAAATGGGGCCTACAGGGCTCGAACCTGTGACCCTCTGCTTGTAAGGCAGATGCTCTCCCAGCTGAGCTAAGACCCCACGTAACTGACTTCTTTACTATACTAATTCTTTGGAAAAAAGTCAATACTTTTTCTGAAAAAAGATACAAAAAAAGATACGAAAGACTTTTTTATCTTGTCATAATATGGTAAAATTACAATAAGTTTTGGAAAAAGGGATTAAACGGAGATTTGTTTGAATGAAAGTAATCGTACATGACCTGCAGGAAAAGTCGTGGCAGGCTCTCGGGATGAAGCTTCAGGAAAAGGACATTGTCATAAGTGAGGACAGAAGCTGCGCGGGCAGGGATATCGAGGACCTGATCGGAAGCTGCGGTCAGCTGGTGCTGATCAGCCGTTGTGTATATGGGGGATTCAGCCCGTTTGTCCAGGGAGTACTGGAAAAGTGCAGGAGGCATTTTGGCCCCTTTCTGGAGATGCGTCATGGACAGACACACTATGAAGTAAAAAGTGAGAACAGAAATACATTTGGCATGGTATGTTGTTTTTACGGGGATAATATCACTCCGAGGGAAGAACAGTCGGCGAGGATACAGTCTGTGTCGGACGGCATATCACTGCAGGCAAAGGGCGTTAAGATTGTATTTTATGACACGATAGATAAGCTGAGGCAGCTCAATGGTATCATTTTATAGGTATCATATCGGGCAGTTTGGGAGGTGATTGGCAGAATGATCTTATTTCTTGATGGGGGGTATATTTTGGCAGACAGATGTGCGGCGTGCGTGGAGAACATTCGGGAGTACGCACAGAGTGAAGAACTGATTTCGGTAAAGATTGAGGATAACATGGACTGGAATCGTGTATGCAGATATCTCGAAGATGCACATGCAATCGTGCTGGCGGCAGATGTCTATCTGGACAGTGTGTCCTCGACAGTTCTTAGGTTTCTGGAACGGGTGGAACAGGCGGTGATCGGTGGTGAGAGCATCGGCGGCAGGTTTTACGCGGTTCTCTATACAGAACTGTATGAGGGCGAACAGACCAGTGTGGCGATGGAGGTTCTGAAGAACTTCTGTGTGCATGCCAACATTGCGTGGGGAAGAGGATTGGGAATCGGCGGCAGCAATGTGGGGACGACAGCCTGCAAAAAGAGTCTGTGGAATGTCTTTCGCAAAGGAGCAGAGGATTTCAAGGTAAGTGCGCTGCAGAGCCAGGCTTTGTTCATCAGGGAAAGGATACAGGGAACAGATGTGTATATCAATCCAAAGGAGGTGTCGAGGCGGGGGTATATTCGAAAAATGAACCAGGAGATGAAAAAAAGTAATCGCGTAAAAATCGCTCAAAATTTGTGAAAACGCAAAAAAAACCATAAAAATTTCAGCTCTTTCAACAAGAAAGAACAGCTATTTTTAAGGGATTTGAACGGATTATGTGGTATTTTGGCAGATGCTGTATTTAAAGCGCAAAAAGTGCGATAAGTAACTGTTGCAAGATAAATTGACAATCTTATATAATGGACATTGCCAAATCCTGCTAGAATTTGTAAGTATACGTAAATTGGGAGCAGCGTTTATGAATTCTTTAGGAACTGTCGCAGACAGTTCCTTTGCCAAGATTATGATTGGGAGACGTGATTATGGTGGCATTTGGCAGTCAAAAATTGGAATGGAGGACAAATTTATGGAGCAATTAAACGTAATGACACAGCAGGATAACGAGAAGATTTTTAGGATTCTCAGCGATTTATTGACAAAAGACAAGGAATTTCAAATCATGATCACGGTTCCTGCAGGTTCAAAGCTCACGAGCAGTGATAACAGCCTGATGGGGAAAAGGGCAGACAGCAGACCCGAAGCAAATTCTTTGGAAAATACACATGATCTTGAAAAAGATGTGACAGACATGATACATGAGATTGGTGTACCCGCTCATATCAAGGGGTATCAGTATCTTCGTGAGGCGATCATGATGTCGGTGGAGGATAATGAGATGTTAAACTCGATCACAAAAATTCTCTACCCGTCAATCGCCAAGAAGTACCAGACAACACCAAGCCGCGTGGAGCGTGCCATCAGGCATGCGATTGAGGTAGCATGGAGCAGAGGGAAGATGGAGACGCTTGACTCACTTTTCGGCTATACGATCAATATCGGAAAGGGAAAGCCGACCAATTCTGAGTTTATCGCTTTGATAGCAGATAAAATAAGACTTCACTACAGAGCATAATGACGAGTATAATCAGACAAATTCCTTTACATTCCCACTGCGGTTGGTGTATAATTAGTTTATTATAGCATAAGAAAATTGCAACACTGGATATTAGTGTGGAAAGGGATTTGATTGTATGAAAAATATTTTATTTGTGGCTTCAGAGGGTGTACCATTTATTAAAACGGGAGGACTTGCGGATGTGGTGGGGTCACTCCCGAAGTATTATGATAAGAGATATTTTGATGCGAGGGTAATCTTGCCCAAGTACATGTGTATGTCGGATCACATGAAGTCATTGATGCAGTACAGAACACATTTTTATATGGATTTTATGGGACAGAGTGAGTATGTGGGAGTACTCGAGGCAGAGTATGATGGTGTCACATATTACTTTATTGATAACGAGAAAATGTTTGGGGGATTTAAGCCATACAGCGATGATCATATCGGCGAGATCACAAAATTCGTATTCTTTTCCAAGGCGGCTTTGTCAATCCTGCCAGTTGTAGGTTTCCGTCCTGATATTGTGCATTGCCATGACTGGCAGGCAGCGATCATACCCGTATACTTGAAGGAGCGATTTGCGAAGGGTGAATTTTACCAGGGAATGAAGTCGATCATGACCATTCATAATCTCAAGTTCCAGGGTATCTATGACATTAAGACCGTTCAGAATATCACAGGTCTTGACGGTTCCTATTTCGCACCGGATAAGCTGGGATACTTCAAGGACGGAAATCTGCTGAAGGGTGGACTGACCTATGCAGATGCGATCACGACAGTGAGTGCGACTTATGCGGAGGAGATCAAGACGGATTTCTACGGGGAGAAGCTCAACGGACTTCTGACGGCGAGAAGCCATGACCTGAGGGGAATCGTGAACGGTATTGATTACAATGAGTACAATCCGGAAACAGACCAGTTTATTGTCGCTCATTATAAAGCTTCAAACTTCAGAAAGGAGAAGATCAAGAATAAGAGAGATCTGCAGAAGCAGCTAGGATTGGAAGAGAATGACAAGAAGATGATGATCGGTATCGTGTCCAGGCTCACGGACCAGAAGGGTATGGATCTGGTTGCTTACATCATGGATGAGATGTGCAGCAAAGATGATGTGCAGCTGGTAGTGCTTGGCACAGGCGAGGAGCGCTATGAGAACATGTTCCGTCATTTTGACTGGAAATATCACGGCAAGGTTTCTGCAAATATTTTCTATTCGGAGGAGCTTTCCCACAGGATCTATGCGGCATGTGATGCATTCCTTATGCCGTCGCTGTTTGAGCCATGTGGACTGAGCCAGCTGATGTCATTGCGCTATGGTACGGTTCCCATTGTGCGTGAGACAGGCGGATTGAAGGATACGGTAGAGCCGTATAATGAATTTGAAAACAAGGGTACAGGATTCAGCTTCACGAATTACAATGCACATGAGATGCTCAATACGATCCGGTACGCAGAGCAGGTGTACTATGACAGAAAACGTGAGTGGAACAAGATCGTGGACAGGGCAATGGCTACGGATTATTCATGGGCTGTGTCTGCGAGCAAGTATCAGGAGATGTATGACTGGATGATAGGGAACTGAGCAGGAAACTAAGCGCGGCTAAGGCTGCAAAGGACGCAGCCTAAGTCTTGCTAAGTTTCCGGAAAGAACGCGAGGGCAGCGTTCTTTCGGTGTATTGACAGCGGGAGAATGTGCGGAGGCAGCGTTCTTTCGGTTTGCTGACAGCATGAAACAGTATATTTATGGCGAAAAGAACGCGGAGGACGCGTTCTTTCGCTGTATTAGGAATTGTTTCGGCTTGTTTATACAGTTTTTAGAGGATAAGAGGGTAAGGCGGGGTTAGATATGGCATTTGATGGAGTGACAATCGCGGGGATTGTCAGTGAATTGAAGGATAAATTGATTGGGAACAGGATTTACAAGATTGCACAGCCTGAGAAGGACGAGCTGATTTTGACTGTGAAGGGGAGCTGTGGACAAGTCAGGATGCTGATGTCGGCGGATGCGTCGCTTCCACTGCTGTACCTGACAGAAAAGAACAAGACGAGTCCTATGACTGCGCCAAATTTCTGTATGCTTCTCCGCAAGCATTTGCAGAATGCGCGCATTGTGTCGGTGACGCAGCCGGGACTGGAACGCATTGTTCGTTTTGAATTGGAACATTTGAATGAGCTGGGGGACTTGTGCAGGAAATATCTGATCATAGAGCTGATGGGTAAGCACAGCAATATTATTTTCTGTGATGACAAGGATATGATTATCGACAGTATAAAACATATTTCGGGAATGGTGAGTTCAGTCAGGGAAGTTTTGCCAGGGCGTTCGTATTTTATTCCCAGGACGCAGGATAAGGCAGAACTTTTGGAGTGCTCCGCAGATGAAATGGCGGCAGTGCTAAAGGCAAAGAGTTTGCCGGTGTATAAGGCGATATATACTGGATTTACAGGAATATCACCATGTATAGCTCAGGAGTTGTGCTATAGAGCGGGAATCGATGCGGATCTGCCCTCTTCGGAACTCGAAGCGTGGGCGCTGGAGCGGGTTATTTCTGTGCTGAAAGGATTAGCGGATGATGTGATACAGGGAAAATTTTGTTTCAATGTCGTGTATGAGAATAACCAGCCAGTTGAGTATGCAGCTATAAGATTAAGCTCTTATGCACAGGAGCAGAGCAGGGATTTCGAGAACGTTTCAGAGCTTTTGGAATCTTATTATGCGGAGAAAAATGTGATCACGCGTATCAGACAGCGCTCAGTCGATCTGCGCAAGATTGTACAGACGGCACTGGAGCGGAATGTCAAGAAGTATGACCTGCAGGTGAAGCAGTTACAGGATACAGAGAAAAGGGAAAAGTACAGAGTATATGGGGAACTGCTGAACGCATATGGTTATGGTGTGGAGACGGGGGCAAAGTCGATGGAAGCCCTCAATTATTATGATAATCAGATGATAACAATTCCGCTTGACCCGATGCTTTCCGCGGGGGAGAATGCAAAGAAGTATTTTGACAAGTATCAGAAACTGAAACGTACCTACGAGGCATTGACGACGCTCACCAAGGAGACGAAGGAGGAGATTGAGCATCTAAAGTCGATCAGCACTTCGCTTGACATTGCGCTGAAGGAAGAGGACTTGGTGCAGATTAAGGAGGAGCTCATCGAGAGCGGCTATATCAGAAGAAAAGGCAATGCAAAGCGCGAAAAGATCACGAGCAGGCCGTTTCACTATGTCAGCAGTGATGGGTATCACATTTATGTTGGCAAGAACAATTACCAGAATGAGGAGCTTACCTTCAAGTTTGCGACGGGTAATGACTGGTGGTTCCATACGAAGGGGATTCCGGGTTCGCATGTGGTAGTCAAGACGAACGGGGAGGAGCTTCCTGACAGGGTCTTTGAGGAGGCTGGAAAGCTTGCGGCGTACTATTCCCAGGCAAGAGGGCAGGAGAAGGTGGAGATTGACTACACGCAGAAGAAGAATGTTAAAAAGCCGAATGGTTCCAAGCCAGGGTTCGTGGTGTACTATACCAATTATTCGCTTGTAATTGACTCGGATATTACGGGGATTGAGCAGGTTGAGGATGAAAAAGTAAAATAATATATAGCCCGCAGACAATACACTCCTTTAAGGAAACATAATCGATTTTTCCTTGCCATATCCTGAAACTAAGTGTATGATAGAAAAGGAGTCGAAATGTTAGAAAGGACTTACTTTACTAGGAGATATTGTTTATGGGAAAAAATGTGTTAGAATACAATTTGATGCGCAAGAAGGTTTCCAAGAATCCATTTCAGGTGGAAGTTGAGGAAAAGCTGGGCAGAAATGATGATTGCTGGTGCGGCAGTGGAAAAAAGTACAAGAAGTGCCACTGCTCTTTTGATGAAAAGCTTGATGACTACAGGCGCAAAGGAGTGTTGGTGCCGCCAAGGCGCATCATTAAAAATCCAGACCAGATACAGGGAATCCGCGAGAGTGCCAAGATCAATATTGCAATACTGGATTATCTGGATGAACATATCAAGGAAGGGATTTCCACGCAGGAGATCGACAACTGGGTGAGCAGTATTACCAAGAAGTATAATGCGATCGCGGCACCGCTCAACTACGAAGGATTTCCAAAGAGTGTGTGCACTTCGATCAACGATGTGGTCTGCCATGGTATTCCGTCCAAAAATGAAATCTTAAAGGATGGAGATATCCTGAATGTGGATGTGTCCACGATTTATAAGGGTTATTTTTCGGACTCTTCGAGAATGTACTGTATTGGCAATGTCTCAGCAGAGAAAAAGCGTCTGGTGGATATCACAAAACAGAGCCTTGAGGTCGGACTGCAATATGTGCAGCCATGGACAAAAATCGGGGACATGGGAGCGGCAATCCACGAATTTGCCATGCAGAATGGTTACAGCGTTGTCAGGGAGATTGGCGGACATGGTGTCGGTCTTGAATTTCATGAGGATCCATGGGTGAGCTATGTATGCCCGAAGGATACAGGAATGCTGATGGTTCCCGGAATGATTTTTACGATCGAACCAATGATCAATATGGGAAAAGAGGAAATTTATATATCAGATGATGACGGGTGGACGGTTCACACAGAGGATGGACTCCCTTCCGCACAGTGGGAGATACAGGTGC
>CAMWLV010000040.1 GCA_947175175.1 uncultured Lachnospiraceae bacterium | reverse complement strand
CATTGTCTTTTTTATTTGGATATTCATTGTAAAATCAGCGTATTCTCGTGATTTTGGTGTGGGAAGTATGAGTTATTTAAAGGGTTTCAGGTATTTTTTAATATCTATATAATTATATTTACATGATATAATCAGAACGATAGTTCTTGATTCCTGTTTAAATTTGATGTAATCGGAGCTAATCCAAACTAAGGAACTGTTCAAAAATAACTTTTAATCACATTTTCATGTGTCCGGTGTTTGTCCTATTAGCTATAAATGGGCAAATCTGAGAATTGTACAAAAGAAATTGGTTTGAACCAATCAATAAATGAAATGCGATGACTTTATGCAAATTTTCAGTGCATACTACGTGTATATTTCGTGCTTTTTCCGATATGCATATTTAAGAAATGGTAAATATTTTATATTTGCTCATTTATAGCTATTAGGTAATATTCATTGCCTTAAATAAGCATTTTATAAGGATTTATTGACACTACCCTACAAAACTGTTGTCCCTGTTAGAACAAAATCAAAAAGTTGCAAAGCCTTAATGATTTAATAAGACCTCACACCTTTTATTTGTTGGTTATGCTGTTATTCCGTTGTTATTCTTTTATTCTGTCAAGTTCTGTAAGATTAACGCCAGAGGAAGTTAAGATAACTTTTAACTCGATATATCTTTCTTTCATCAGCTTGTATGACGCTGAATCCTTTTCAGATGCTAACATATAACTTTGTAATCTTGCAAACTCTTCTACATTCTTTTGCATCAATTCTTTATCTGACATACCAATCACCTACTTTCTTTCATGATCTGTACTGATTGTTACAACTTAATCATAGCAGATTATGTAAAAGGTGTAAAGCCTTATTAAATTATCAGGGTGGTAAAAAATACGTATTTGTTATTGTTCACTCCCCCATCAAAGTAGTGGGAATCGAGCGCCAAAATGCTTGCCCTTTAGCATTTTGTGTGCATAAATGTTGCTGTTCACACCGAAAAAACGTATAAATACGCAAAACACAGTAGGGGTGTGAACAGTAACATGTATTTGTTACTTTTCACTGGTAAGGGAATTTAAGGCATAATAAAAAAGTATTGACAAACTTAGACTATCGTGATAGTCTAAGTTTGTCAGCAGACTATTTCAATAGTCTAAAATAATCAAAGTAAGGAGGCTGCTATCATGAAGCTATTTGATTCTGAACTAAAAGTCATGGAAGTTTTGTGGGAACAGGAACCAAAATCCGCGAAGGAAATCGTGGACGTACTCTCACAACGCATAGGCTGGAACAAGAACACGACCTACACAGTCATCAAGAAATGCATTGAAAAGGGCGCCATCGAGCGCGAGGAGCCTGGATTTGTCTGCAAGGCGCTCGTGAGCCGCGACGAAGTCGCACAGAGCGAGACAGAACAGCTGATTGATAAAATGTTTGGCGGTTCGAGCGAACTCTTTTTCTCCTCTTTTCTCAAAAACCAGGGAATTTCAGAAGAAGATGCAGCAAGACTTGCAAAAATGATCAAAGATTCAAAATGATATCAGGAGGAGAATATTATGTTTAATCTTAAAATGAATATGCCCTTTTACTTAATGGTCTTTTATGGAAGTATTATGATAATTGCAGTTCTTGTGCTGCGGGGACTGCTGAAGAATAAACTTCCGAAATTTGTATTTCCAATACTATGGAGTGTCATACTGCTGCGCCTGCTGGTTCCATTTTCACTGAGCAGCCCGCTGAGCATGAAGGTTCCAGAATTTGCCTTTGACTATCCTTTTGAGACCGTTATTACACAAAATACCGCTGTTACGGAAGTTATTCCCGCGGATGCGCCCGATAAGGAAGTCGAATTCGGTATGCAGGCAGAACACGGGACTTCCACAATGATCCCAGAGGCAGTTTCTGCACAGGAATCAACATTCCATATCACATATTCCGATTATGAACTGCAAAATCTTTATGTACCGTTCGCAGTATTCGCCTACTTTGCAGGTATTCTTATCACAGCAGGTATTTTGCTCGCACAGAAATACGGATATTCAAAACGCCTGAAAAATTCGCTGCTTGTCGAACATAACGAGACGATCAACACACTCCTGCGCGATATGGATATGGGACACATTCTGGTATTTACTAACGATGTGATCGCATCCCCGCTGGTATGTGGTCTGTTCGCACCCAGGATTTACCTGCCTACGCGCATGGATTTTGGCAACACAGAACTTCTACACCATATCCTCTGCCATGAGACCATGCATATCCGCAGGAAAGACAATTGGCTGAAATTTATCATGCTCATCACACTCTGCATCCACTGGTTTAATCCATTGGTCTGGATTCTGTCCAAATATCTTGCATCCGACCTGGAGATGGCATGTGACGAAGCCGTTCTCCGCCTATATGACCGCAAAGACGAGCCGGAGGAAAGCAAAAAGAGCTATGCCCTCAGCCTGCTTGCCATGGCAATTTCGGGGAGCCGCCCGACATTGCTCTACAGTGCCTTTTCCAAGACGGAGGTTGAAAAACGCATTCAGAATATCCTGCACTACCGGAAAGCATCTGCCCTGCTGCTGGCATTCTCCATCTGCCTCGTGCTAAGCGGCTCTGTCGTCTTTGCCACAGGCGGACAGGCACCCTTCTATCCCGATGTCACTCCTTTCTGCTATTCTGACAGCTGCCGCTGGGGGGTGTGCGCCAGTCTGACACGGGATGCCTTACTGGGCAAAAATGCACAAGACCGGGCTGTACAGGTGATTTTCGACATTATGAGCGCCGATACAACAAATGATCCAGATCTACTAAAAGAGCAGATCATCACCGCGCTCTCCAGCGAATTTCATGTGGAGAAAAGTGCTTTTGCACTTGACATCTCACTGTGTCTGA
This sequence comes from uncultured Lachnospiraceae bacterium, assembly GCA_947175175.1. Classification (GTDB taxonomy): domain Bacteria; phylum Bacillota; class Clostridia; order Lachnospirales; family Lachnospiraceae; genus COE1. Next base: position 23,687 of record CAMWLV010000040.1, on the reverse strand, counting down.
CCGACGAGGAACTTTATGCTGAGTATGAAAAATGGGGACTTGTCCGCAAAGATACGCAGAATGACATGTCACTGCTGTACAACGGAGAGACGATACGCACCTACTCCGACAAGATGATCGGACGCTATATGTCGCAGCAGGAAGGCGCCTTCGACCTTACTGTGGAGCGCAGCCGCCTCGGCGAGATCGTTGCCATCAATGCTTACCATGAGGGCGATACTGAGTTCGACCGCCGGACAAGAGAACTCGAACAGTCCAACCGGAAATATGCATCGCCCACATCATATACTATAAATGCCTTACAACAACAAGAAACTGAGTTTATCGAGACGGCAGACAACGTCGTGGAAAGCCGTTGACAAGACCGATTTATTCTTTAAAAAATACTTCCACGAGATGAATCAGGTATGAGATATCCTTCGCTCCGCCTGTCTCGTATGCAGAATGCATGGCAAGCTGCGGCAGTCCGATATCCGCCGCTGCCATGGATACCTGCGCCATCACAAGGTTTCCCAGTGTCGAACCACCTGGTATATCCGAGTGGTTTGCGTATTTCTGGAGCGGAATATCATTTTTGCCGCACAGATTCTTGACATATGCTGCGGAATAAGCATCTGTTGCGTATTTCTGCCCGCCGTGATATTTCAGCACAACGCCCTTGTTCAGATATGGACGGTTCGTCAAATCTGCCTTTCCTCCCTGGTTGGGGTGGCACGCATGTCCATTGTCGGCACTGAGCATAAAACTGTCTGCCTTCCATGTACGGTAAATCTTTGCACTGACTCCCAGCCCGTCCGCGATATTTTCCAGCGTATCCCGGAAAAAAGTCGAATCCGCCCCCTGTCTTGTGCGACTTCCCACTTCCTCGTTGTCAAATACAGCAAGCACATCAATATAGTGCTCTGCTTTTCCATTGACAATCCCTTTTAATCCCGCAAAAACACACGCAAGGTCATCATATCGCGGCGTCATGACAAACTCGTCCTCCGCCCCTGCAAGAACTGCCTTTTCACAGTTTTCCACAAACAGGTCGTAAGATAGAATGCTGCCCGTCGTTTTTCCTAAACCTTTTGCCAGCATAGAACACAGCATACCCTTTGACGACTTCTCCCTGTTGTCTGGATCTGTCATGGTCAGAAGCGGCAGCATATCATTCTGCGCGCTGAATGCCACGCCATTATTCGTTTCCCGATTCATATGGATTGCCAGACTTGGTATCATGCAGATATTATCCTTTAATTTCACTGGACAGGATACAATCTCTCCTTCCTCTTCTACACAGACTCTCCCCGCGATCGTGAGTGGTCTGTCAAGCCATGTAGATAAGATCATTCCTCCATATTTTTCCGTGTTCAGACTGACATAGATACCTTCCTTCTCAATTTCTGGATGTTCCTTAATCTTAAAAGCAGGCGAATCTGAATGGGCTGCATACACATGATACCCACGAATTTCATTTATTTCGCAGTCAGGCACCCGAAATGCCATCACCGATGAATCATTTCGCACTACGAAATAGTTTTCACCCTGTTGAATCGACCAGATTTTCTTCTCAGAAAGCTCGATAAAGCCTCCTTGTAAAAGTACCTTTCTTATATTGTCAACTGCATGATAGCTCGTCAGACTGCTATCCAGAAATTCCATCAATTCTTTTATATCTTCCATCTTCAATCTCCTAAATCACATCAATTGCCTCGCCGATACCTCCGACACCGATGGTCCTGATACCATCTATCTTATCCATTCCCTCCAGATTTACTCTCGGCATGATCACAGTCTCATAGCCAAGTTTTTTCGCCTCCTGTACCCGCTGCTGTGCCATACTTACTGCACGCACCTCGCCGCTTAAGCCTACCTCGCCAAACACAATTGTCTTCTCGTCGACTGCACGGTTTTTAAAACTGGAAACAATCGCCATGATCAGCCCCAGGTCAATCGCTGGCTCATTGATCTTCATACCGCCTGCTATGTTTACATAGGCATCACAGTCCCCGATCTGCAGACCCAAACGCTTCTCCAGCACTGCCATCAAGAGATTGACTCGGTTAAAGTCAGTGCCTGTCGTCTGGCGCCTTGGTATTCCAAAATTCGTCCTGCACACAAGAGCCTGTATTTCGATTAAAATAGGTCTCGTTCCTTCCACAGAGCAGACCACAACAGAGCCGCTTGCCCCCACCGGCTTCCCACTCAGCATATACTCGGAAGGGTTCTCCACCTCAATGAGTCCTTCCTTGCGCATCTCAAATACACCAATCTCATTGGTGGAACCAAAACGGTTTTTGACTCCGCGAAGAATCCTGTAGGAAGCATATCGGTCTCCCTCAAAATACAGCACCGTATCAACCATATGCTCCAAAACGCGTGGACCTGCAACTGTCCCTTCCTTTGTCACATGTCCCACGATAAAGATCGACGTTCCCATACCTTTGGCAAGCTGCAGAAAGACATTTGTTGCCTCCCTTACCTGAGACACACTACCCGGCGCCGAGGATACAGACTCTTGATACATCGTCTGTATCGAGTCAATGACAACGACCTCTGGTTCCGTGTGACGAATCGTCTCCTCTACGATGCCGAGATTCGTCTCACACAGGAGCAGCATTGTATCCTGAAACTCGCCGATTCGAATTGCCCTGAGCTTGATCTGCTTTAGGGACTCCTCTCCTGATATATATATAACTTTTCTGCCTGCATTTGCAAGAAGCCTGCACATCTGCAGTAGAAGTGTGGACTTGCCGATTCCGGGATCTCCCCCCACCAGTGTCAGGGAGCCGTGCATGATCCCCCCGCCAAGCACACGGTCAAGCTCTGCGATACCAGTGCACATGCGTTCCTCCTCCCTCATGGAGATGGACCCAATCTTGACAGGTTTTGCCGCCTCCCGAAACGGGGTTATCTTAGAATTCGTCACATTGACCTTCTCCTCCGCAAATGTGTTCCACTTCTTACAGGCAGGACACTGTCCCATCCACTTAGAGGACTCATGCCCGCACTCCTGACAGAAAAATACTGTAGTAGTTTTTTTAGCCATCAAAACCTCCTCATAAATACTTTTATAATAAAGCTTTTCATGAAGAAACCCCCTCAGATGAGGAGGCTTCTTTATCTTAACTCATATTTTGATCTATTTCTTTATCATCTTCACTTCAACTTCACCGAAACCTTCCAACTCCACACTGACGCTGAGCTTTCCAGAAAGATTTGTCTTCATAACACCTGCGCTCTCCCCTGCCACAATTACCTCATACTCAGAATCGTCCGCTGCGCCTACTGTAATCTGTGCATCCTGGCTTCCCTCTACCGTAAAGGATATGCTGTTTTCACTCTCGCAAAAGTTATGAACGGAGGTACCCGGAACCGATTCATACAAAAACAAACCGTTTTTTTCCAGCTTAGTTATGCCCTGAAAGGTCTTTACCTTGTACATATCCCCAGCATGCTCATAATCCTCAAGCTTTGCCTTAGCCGCCAGCTCGTGATTTCCAAAGCTGATATTTCCGTTACTCTCAGAACGTAGCAATTCATCAATTACTGCCATTTCATTTGTCCTCCTAAAAGATTATTAGAATTATATTTCTTTTCCACTATAATAATATACTAAATTTTTATCTTTTTCCACAGAATTTTTAATAATTTTATGGAATCTAAACCTCTGCTTCTCTGGCTTCTTTTACTGTAAAAGTCACCTTGTCGCCGCGGACTCCTGCAGTTACCGCATCACCTCTCTTAACTCTGCCTTCCAGAATTGCTGTGGCAAGCTCATTCTCCACTACATTCTGAATTGCACGTTTGAGCGGTCTTGCACCCATCTTTAGATCAGAGTATTTTTTCACCAGATACTCCTTCAAGGTGTTTGTAAATGACAAGTCAATATCCATCTGTGTCCTGCAGCGCTCGCAGAGATTCTTTGACAACAGTGCGACGATCTGTTTCATATCCTGTTCTGTCAGTGGGTGGAATACCATGATTTCATCGATACGGTTGATAAACTCTGGTTTAAACAGGCGTTTCACCTCTTCCATAACACCTGATTTCATTTTGTTATAATCCGCTTCTGCATCTCTTCTGGCGGCAAATCCAAGGTTCTTGGGATCAACGATCCGCTGTGCGCCTGCATTGGAAGTCATGATCAGGATCGTGTTCTTAAAACTTACCTTCCTGCCCTTGGAATCGGTGATGTGACCGTCGTCAAGTACCTGAAGGAGAATATTGAACACATCTGGATGCGCTTTCTCTATCTCGTCAAACAGCACGACAGAATACGGTGATCTGCGCACCTTCTCGCTGAGCTGTCCCCCCTCCTCAAATCCTACATATCCCGGAGGAGATCCTACCATCTTGGAAACGGAATGTGACTCCATATACTCTGACATATCTACGCGAATCAGGGCATTTTCCGAACCGAACATCGCCTCGGCAAGTGCCTTGGAAAGCTCTGTTTTGCCCACACCAGTAGGACCTAAAAACAAGAAGGAACCAATCGGTCTGTTGGGATCCTGCAGTCCCACACGTCCACGCTTCATGGTCTGCGCTACCGCGGTGACAGCCTCCTCCTGACCAATGACACGCTTGTGAAGGATCGATTCGAGCTTCAACAACCGCTCGCTCTCCTTTTGTGTCAGCTTCTTGACTGGTATTTTTGTCCAGTTTGCCACAACCTCCGCGATATCGTTCTCTGTCACTACAAGGTTACGCTCTTCCTGAATTTTCTCATATTTGGTCACGGCCTTGTCATATTTCTTGATCAGCTCATCCTGCGCCTTGCGAAGTTCTGCTGCCTGTGTATATGCTTCCATTCTGATGGAACGCTCTATCTGAAGATCGTATTTCTTGATCTGATCTGTCATTTCCCTGAAGCTGTCGGGCACGTTCATATTTTTGAGCCGGATTGCGGCAGATGCCTCATCAATCAAGTCGATCGCCTTGTCAGGAAGGTTTCTGTCATTGATATATCGGTCTGACAACTTTACTGCCGCCTCGATCGCCTCCTGCGTGATGGTCACATTATGATGTTCTTCATATTTATATGCAACTCCGTTCAGTATCTCAACTGCCTCGCTTTCATTCGGTTCCTCCACCATCACGGGCTGGAAACGCCGCTCAAGTGCTGCATCTTTCTCGATATACTTGCGGTACTCTGCGATCGTTGTGGCACCGATTAACTGTATCTCACCTCTTGACAGAGACGGTTTGAGGATATTGGACGCATCGATTGCTCCCTCTGCGCCGCCGGCACCGATGAGCGTATGAATCTCATCGAGAAAAAGATAAATATTTCCCGCATCGATCACTTCTCTGATCACTCTCTTGATGCGCTCCTCAAATTCTCCGCGGTATTTCGAACCTGCCACCATTCCCGCAAGATCAAGCGTCACAACACGCTTGTTTTTGACTGTATCGGGCACATCTCCATTTACGATCCGAAGCGCCAGCCCTTCCGCGATAGCAGTCTTGCCCACACCTGGCTCACCGATCAGACAGGGATTGTTCTTGGTACGCCTCGACAAGATCTGTACGACACGCATGATCTCTGTCTCTCTGCCCACAACAGGATCAAGTTTTCCCTCTTTGGCAAGATAGGTCAGATCCCTGCTGTACTGATTCAAAGTCTGCGTTGTTCCGTCTCTTTTCTTTTTGTTCCTGTTCTTGCTGAGGTCATCCTTATGCTGGTTGATATCCTCTCCCATGGCAATCAATGTGTCCATATACAATTTCTGCACATTGATACCGATTGTATTCAATAGCCTGAGTCCCACGTTCTCGCCCTCACGCAATATGGCGAGCAAAATGTGTTCTGTCCCCGTCAGCTGACTCTTGTATTTCTCTGCCAGTCTGTGACTGTCCTCGAGAACCTTTGCCGCCCTTGGGGAGTATCCGTCCCGCTCCAGCAGTGCAACATCTCCCTCAGGTGCGATCAATTCTTTGATCATACTGATGAGCTGCACCTCATCCACGCCATTTTCGGCAAGAACCCTCGCTGCAACACCTGTTTTTTCTTTCACAAGTCCCACAAGAATGTGCTCACTCCCGATATAGCTCTGGTGCAAATCCTTTGCAGCTTTGGCGGCCTTCTGCAGTGCCGCTTTGGCTTTATCTGTAAACTGCTGCATTTTTCTATGCCTCCATGTTTTTCATATTTTAGTATATTTCTTTTCAAATCTCATTATTATAGTCCTCATAGATCTCGTCAATCAGTGCATGCACTTCTTCCCTCGATATCCGCTTACAACTGCTCTTTGCCAGCAGCACCTGCATATCGCGCTTCAAGTCCTCCTTTGCCTGCATCTTATCAATGTCAATCGCGATCACTGCTCCTTTTCTCCGGTCCACTTTCACGAAGCCTTCCTGCTTTAATACAGAATATGCCTTGTTGACCGTATGCATATTTATGCCAATCGTGTCTGCAAGCTGTCTCACAGATGGAAGCGTGTCTCCCTCCTGAAACTGAGACGTGGCTATCCCGATAATGATCTGGTTGCGCAGCTGTAGATAAAGGGCTTCATCACTGTTAAAATCAATCTCTATATACATATATTCCCACGCTCCTTCCATTTAGCCAGCTGTTATACAAATTGTAGCACAATGAACTTGTGTATACAAGGGAAGTTATAAATTTTTAAGAATAAGGCGAAAAAACCTGTCTAACTTTTATCATTAGACAAGTTCTTTCGTTTTATTTTATTCAATATCCATGAAATCCATGTCATCGTCTTCTAAGAGGTTCTTTGCCTTATACCCCTTCTGCGCCTGCGCCTTTTCATTTGGAACTCTATCATTTTGTCCTTGCGGACGTCTTGGCGGCTGTTGTCCCTGTGGACGTCTCGGCGGCTGTTGTCCCTGTGGTCTCGCACCATTATTGGAAGAATTTCCTCCCTGCGGACGTCTTGGCGGCTGTTGTCCCTGTGATGCATTGTTATTTGAAGAACTTCCTTGAGGCGGACGTCTTGGCGGCTGCTGGCTCTGCTGATATCTTGGCTGCTGCTGTCCCTGCGGACGTCTCGGCGGCTGTCCCTGCTGCGTATTGTTAGACGCACCTCCCTGCGGACGCCTTACCGGCTGTGGTCCTTGCGGACGTCTTGCTGGCTGAGGCTCCTCATCGTCCTCGAGATCCTCTAAGTCTTCTATATCGTCATCATCCTGATCCTCATCATCATCGTCATAACCTCTATATCTCTTATAAGAACTACCCTGCCCTTTGAGTTTGAGCAGCAATAATCCCACGATAGCTACAAGAATCACAATGATCACCACAAGCACAATAACCGGAATAAGCCCTACAGATTCAAGCCCCCCTTTTGGCACTGTAACCCCGTCCGCTGTATAGACATATCTCTGATAAACCTGCTCTTTTAAATCAAACAGATACCAGCCCTGTTCCCCACTAGGCTTCTGTGCATAGAAGATATAGAAATCCCCATTCATATATCCCTTATATTCCTGGTCGCCATTGCGAAGTGTAACCAGCTCAAATCCAGGCATAATATACGGAACTTCATCCACATCCATTGGAGTGACAGTATTATTATCAGCCTGATTTGTCTCTGCTGGCTGCTCTGCCGGCTGTTCCTCTGGAGGTAATGTCTCCGCTGGCTGCCCTTCCCCTGGATTTTCCTCTCCTATAATCTGTGATGTCGCCGGATCGTTCGGAACATTGTCAGTTGTCACTAGATCGGCACGAATAAAACCTGTCTTTTCTTCGTTATTGTAAGTAAAGGATACCTGATACCACTTCTTTCCATCTGTGCCGGTAGCCTCACCGACCACTGTCAGTATATTTCCGCGGTTCACCTTAGCCCTTGATTCAGAATTTGTCGAAGCCGCCGCCCTGATATTCGTATTATTACTTATAACAGAGACCTGTTTAGCGTCTACCGGAGTCGCTGTAGTTGACGGTACATCTGTAGACTGTGCCGGTGCACTTGTTCCGCCTTGGGTTGTCGGTATATTTACTCCATCTGGTACCTTAATAAGATCGCTTCTAATATAGCCCTTTGTGTCGGAATTCACATAAACCTGATACCATGTATTATTATCTGTTCCTGCTGTTTTGCTGATGATATCAATTGTCTTTCCCGATGGCACACTTGCCAGTTTTTCACTGTTGGGATCAGCCGCTGCCCTGATCACTGCACTCTTTGCGATCACTGTTCCCTGCACATCAGCAAGGCTCACCATTCCAATACTCAACATCATGCAGAAAAGCACTGCTGCTAATATATGCTTGATCCCGTTTCTTTTGTTCTTTTTCATATTTTATACCTCTTGCGTGCTCCAGCACGCATATCAATCAAAATATACTCCTGTCACGCCTCATCAATCGCTTTCCCGATATCATGGCGCATATATTTATTGTCAAAGTCAATCCACTCAGTTGCCGCATAGGCATTTGCCCTTGCTTCCTTAAGGTCAGCCCCCTTGGCTGTCACACCCAGAACACGTCCTCCGTTGGTGACAAACTTTCCGTCCGGATCCAGTTTCGTCCCCGCATGGAAACAATAGTAACCATCCTTGTTATCAAATTTCTCAAGTCCTTTGATTTCAAGTCCCTTGTCGTACTTAACCGGATAACCGTCGCTCGCAAGCACTACACATACTGCCGCATTGTCCTCAAACTGAAGATCGATCGTGTCAAGCTTTCCGTCAATACATGCCTCCACCACATCAATAATGTCGTTTTTCATGCGCGGAAGCACTACCTGCGCCTCAGGATCACCAAACCTTGCATTGTATTCCAGAACTTTTGGTCCCTTGGGTGTCAGCATCAGTCCAAAGAAAATAATTCCCTTAAATTCTCTTCCCTCTGCTGCCATCGCATCGACCGTCGCCTGATAAATGTGCTCTCTGCAAAATTCGTCCACCTCAGCTGTATAAAATGGACTCGGCGAGAATGTTCCCATACCGCCTGTATTAAGTCCCTGGTCCCCATCTTTTGCGCGCTTATGATCCTGCGCAGAAGTCATTGTCTTGATCGTCTTGCCATCCACATAAGACAGTACAGACACCTCACGCCCTGTCATAAATTCCTCAATCACCATACGGTTTCCAGCAGTTCCAAACTGTTTATCCAGCATAATAGATCGGACACCGGCTTTTGCCTCCTCCAGCGTATTACAGATCAGCACACCTTTTCCAAGCGCCAGTCCATCCGCCTTCAACACGATCGGAAAGCTTGCCGTCTCCAGATAAGCCAGTGCCTTGTCCGCATTGTCAAAGTTTTCATATGCAGCCGTCGGTATGTTATACTTCTTCATCAAATCCTTAGAAAATGCTTTGGATCCCTCGAGGATTGCCGCATTTTTCCTTGGTCCGAATACCCGAAGCCCCTCTGCCTCAAACACATCGACCACACCACCTACCAGAGGATCATCCATGCCGATGATCGTGAGATCGATCTGCTTTTCCTTTGCAAAGGCAGCAAGCTTGTCAAACTCCATGGCACCGATTGCCACACACTCTGCAATCTGTCCGATTCCTGCGTTTCCGGGAGCACAATAGATTTTATCGACCTTCGGGCTGTTTGCTACACTTGTGGCAATGGCATGTTCCCGTCCGCCGCTTCCCACGATTAAAACTTTCATGCCGCTCTCCTTATCCTTTCTATATCTCAATTTTGATTTATTCGATCTATTTTTATCCACTGATTCAAAGCAATCCATTCGCGATCATGTTGATCGCCTGCGGAAGTATCACCCATTCCGCCTGCTCCATGACACGCTGCTGGAGTACTTTGGGCGTATCGCCTGGCAGCACCTCCACCGCCTTCTGCAGGATAATGGGACCTGTGTCTGTCCCCTCGTCCACGAAATGTACTGTAGCGCCAGTAATCTTGACACCGCGCGCCAAAGCCGCCTCATGTACCTTCAGCCCATAATAGCCTTTCCCGCAAAATGAGGGAATCAATGCTGGATGAATGTTGATAATACGTCCTTCATACTTTTTGATCATCATTGGCGGAAGCACTACTAAAAATCCCGCCAGCACGATCAGATCTGGATTCGCATCATCCACACAATGCAAAAATGCCTCATTAAAAAGTTCCCTGCCATCATAATCCTTCGGCGATACGGCAAACGCATCCATTCCTTTACTCTTTGCCCGTTCCAGTGCATACGCGCCTTTATTGTTGCTGATCACCCTTACAATCTGTGTATTGGTTATTTTCCCTGCATCGATAGCATCCATGATTGCCTGAAGATTTGTTCCGCCGCCAGATACACACACGCATACTCTTAGCATATCGTTACTCCCTTTTCGCCATCCTTGATCTCACCGATCACATAACAAGTCTCTCCAGCTGCCCTGACTGCATCCATCGCCTTATCCACATCAGCGGAGTCCACCGCCACAATCATACCAATCCCCATATTGTATGTATTGTACATCATATGTTCATCTATGCCGCCCTTTTTCTGCAGCAGCTTAAATATCGCTGGAACTTCATAGCTGTCCTTTTTGATCTTTGCATGCACACCATCATGAAGCATTCTCGGCACATTCTCATAAAATCCGCCACCTGTGATATGACAGCACGCCTTGACCGTGACACCGTTCTCCTTGATACTTTTTAACGCTTTAACATAGATGATCGTAGGCTCGATCAATGCCTCTCCAAGTGTTTTCCCTAACTCATCATAATACGTATCCAGACTCTCCTTTGTCATTTCAAACACCTTTCTGACAAGGGAAAAACCATTGCTGTGCACGCCACTCGACGCGATACCGATCAGCACATCGCCTGCCCTGAGGTCAGCACCTGTAATCAAATCCTTCTCATCGACTACACCTACTGCGAATCCTGCAAGGTCATACTCATCCTCCGGCATCAAGCCTGGGTGCTCTGCAGTCTCTCCGCCAATCAGTGCCGCACCGCACTGTCTGCAGCCCTCAGCCACACCTTTTACGATTGTCGCGATCTTGGTCGGCTCATTTTTGCCACAGGCAATGTAATCCAGAAAAAATAATGGTTCACCGCCTGCACATGCAATGTCGTTGACGCACATCGCAACACAGTCAATGCCGACTGTATCATGCTTATCCATCAAAAAAGCCAGCTTGATCTTGGTTCCAACCCCATCCGTACCTGAGACAAGTGTCGGCTTTTCCATATCCTTGAATTTTTCCATGGAGAAAGCCCCTGAAAAGCCGCCGATACCTCCGAGCACCTCCGGACGCATCGTCTCATTCACATATTTCTTCATAAGCTCTACTGACTGATATCCGGCTTCAATATCAACACCTGCGTTCTTGTAATCCATAATCTCCTCCTAATTTTATGTTCCGCATCAGTCTTACTGATCCCATTATTGGCAGGACTGATGCGGATTTGCTATTTTCTGAGATATTCCTGATATCCGATCTCCTGCAGCTTTGCGTCTTTTGCCATGACCTGCTCCTTAAGCTTTGCGGAATAATCCTTAAGCTTTGCAAGAAGGCTGCTGTCCGATGTTGCAAGAATCTTCGCAGCAAGCAGTCCGGCATTTGCACCACCATTGATCGCCACTGTCGCCACAGGAATGCCCGATGGCATCTGTACGATGGAATACAGCGAATCGCGGCCGCCGAGTGATGTCGTGTGCATTGGTATGCCGATGACAGGCATTGGAAAAATAGCCGCGCACATTCCTGGCAGGTGAGCTGCCATTCCCGCTCCGGCGATAATCACCTTAAAACCTTTCTCCTCCGCAGTTTTCGCATACTCAAAAAACACATCCGGCTCCCTGTGTGCTGAGATGATTGTCATCTCATAAGAAACGCCGAGTTCCTCCAATAGATCTGCTGCCTTTGCCATGACGGGCATATCCGAATCAGAACCCATCACAATACCAACCTGTGCCATAGATAACCTCCAATATATTCCTTCGCTTTTATTTCCAATCCTTTATAGTTTACAAACAATACCTTCATACGTCAACAAATTATTCTAAATTTTAATTTATATTTTAACAAATTTAATCTTCCTCAATGATCAAAAGGCTCATTCAATTCCTCTGTTCCTGCCAGCACAAACCTTCCTTTTTCAATGATGGAATACGCCTCACCCTCCTTGCTGTATGCAATGATGGAACCTAACTCATCATATGGTATCGTGATATCTGTATGACATGCAAAATATGCTTTCGAGGGCTCTGTCTTTCTCAATGCCGAAACCGAATTTTCCTTTGCCACAACTTCCTTTCCGTCCTCATTAAAGACCCTGACCTCCTCGCTCCTTGCATAACAGGTGTCACCAACTGCAAAATGCGGTCCTGTTTTCTCCGCGATCAAGATCGGAAACAGGTTAGCGATATCATACTTTTTTGCCGTCATGTATGCCGTTGTGTTCGTACCAATCGCAAACTCTCCCATCGGAAGGGAATCATAATGATATAGTACATTTGCCTTGATATAAGCCTTATTTTTCTCCTCACTGTCAAAATTTGAGCAGGTGTAATCAGCAATCATTCCATCCTTAAAGTCAATTTCCAGATTGTGATATTCGAGTTCATTCAAAAATACACGGCTGACATGAAGCTTTCCATTTGTTCCCTCAAGCACTGGTGAAGTAAACACTTCACCGACAGGAATGTTGACATCCGCGACGCAATTTTCAAAAATTGCTTCCTTCTCAGGATTCGATATCGGATAAAGCGCCACGCGGAGATCCGTCTTGTTGCCGTTCATACCCTTGATCCCCACATACGCTGCCTTGTTGAGCGTATCGATGATCGTCGCCTGTATGCGCTCGTATGTCTTGTAATCGAGCGTGTTCAGCTTGATCGTCTCGTCAAAGATCTCCACAAAACGCTCTCCGATACTTGGAACTGGAAAAGCGATAATCGTGAAGCTTCTCTCCTCCTCATTGATATATCTGCTGACAATGTCCTGCGATGTCCCCTTTAACTCCGCTGACAGTTTCTGCTGCCCTGCATCCAGACTGCACGCTTCATCCTTGGACTTCGGCGCAAAAGGAAGCTCGCCAAACACTTCGATAACCGCCGGCCCTGCGTATACTGCCGCCTTTTCCTTTACCGCCTCGTAGGCAAGCCTGAGCACTTCAAGATTTCTGTTTACAAGCTTTTTGTCAAGGAAAAGTGCAATGTCCTCTTTATGATCATACAGGAACTGCTTGTTAGCATCTGCACCGAAAAATCCCTTCTTGCGTACTACGGACTTGCTGAAAATAGTATTCTCACACCGATAGATTGTTGGTTTCAACCCCATCTTTGCAAAATTTGCGATCGCCGCTTTGACCACACGCTCAAAGCCAAGCATATAATGAAGGTCAACGGTCTCCTTTTTTCCAAGGTCCACATGTGCTTTCTCAAATCCAATGCGATAGCCCTCTGTGTACGTATCTGCCATCAGCTGAATGCGCTCATCTGGCAGGGAATTTAGATATTGTGCCATCTTCTCCACATCTGGTGACACATACTCACCATACTGGTACAGATAGCTCAGATCATTAAGATCGCTCTCCTTCACAATCCTGACCGCAAAGTCACAGTCTGCGTCGACCAGGCTGCGTACCCTGTGTAAAGCAGCAGTCTCTGAATAATCGCTCACAAACCAGTATAGTGTATCCTTAATATCATCTGTATTTGGAACTGCCGCTTTCTCGGGGAGAGTGAGAAGCTCTGCCTCAGACTGTGTATATGCAAATGCATTGTAGATCTCCACAAAAAGCTCCATGCGAATTACCAGATCCTCATACGCCTGCTCAAAGGCATATGGTATCATCGCCCTGATCTCCGTGTACAAAAATGCCAACAGCCTGCCCATGTCAAGCCCATACTTTCCACAGGTATAAGTCGGATTGGCATAGCTTTCAGCGTAATGCACGTTCAAAATATCCTCATATAAAGCCTTGTTTTCTTTCCTCAGCTCCTCTAACCCTATAATCTTTCCTCTATTATCGCAAGCTTCTGCCACCAGCAGGATAAAATCTGCCACCTTCTTAAAATAATCCTTGTAGTCTTCTGCCACTTCCTGCACTGCTGCGATCTCCTTGATCCTGCCACAGGAGAGCCCATATCTTTCTCTTATAACTTCCATCTCAAACCACTCCTAAATATAATATGATTCCACTTGCTATCACTGTAAGTACATTTAAAAAAATACCAATCACTGGAAAAATCCGGAAAATATCTTTCTCCATCAATGAGCGTATCCCCAAGACCAGCCCTGCCACAGCGTATACCAAGGCGAGAAGCACCACCGCGCCATACTGCATGAGTGCTTCCCCTTTATTCAGGTAGGTCCGATGAATTGCCAGACAAATCGAAGCACCCGCGACAAGCCCCAGTATCGTTGACATGATACCCCACTTAGGATTTTTCTTATCTGTAAAAATATACCCTTCCTTGCCAAAAATCCGAAACATTTTCACTCCTCACGTCCTGCCGTGCGCATACGGAATCTTTAATTTCCCATGGAAATTTCCATTGGAAATGGGCATTCCGTATGAAATGCCCACCCACATGCTAAAATAATATCTTTGATTTGCCTGCCAGAAGCCTGCCGCCGCTGATCAAAAGCATCACACCGCTCGTCATTCCAACAACAATTGATACCACTCCCAGTACAATTGAAAGCGCACCTGCACGTCCCATTGCCTTATATACTCTCTCTTCCATCCTAATCCTCCATTTTTAACTAAATTACTTATCTGATTTCCTATTTTGCACCATACTGGGCATAGTATGCGTCAATCGCTTCCTTCATCTTATCGTCAATGAGCACCCTGCCGTTGTACGTCTTGTTGTATAAATGCTCCACAACCTCTTCCATCGTGACAATCGCACCAGTCTCAATGCCATAGATCTCACGTATCTCTGCAAGTGCATTCTGCTGTGTCTTGCCACGTTCCTGCCGGTTCAGACTCACCATCAGTCCCACTACATCCACATTCGCCTGCTCCCTTAGAATAGGGAATGTCTCTTCGATCGATTTTCCAGAGGTTGTGACATCCTCTATAATGACTACTCTGTCACCGTCGTTCAAATCACTTCCAAGAAGGATACCCACGTCACCATGATCCTTTACCTCTTTTCTGTTGGAACAGTATCGGATTTCCTTGTTGTACAGCCCGCTGAATGCCATCGCCGTTGCTACAGAAAGCGGAATCCCTTTGTATGCTGGTCCAAAGAGAACATCAAAATCTGCACCATAGTTGTCATAGATCGCCTTCGCATAGTACTCACCGAGCCTTCTGAGCTGCGATCCTGTGACATATGCCCCTGCGTTCATGAAAAACGGTGATTTTCTTCCGCTTTTCAGTGTGAACTCGCCGAATTTCAACACATTGCTGTCAACCATAAACTCAATAAATTCCTTCTTGTATTGTTCCATCTTCCCCTTTACCTCCACACTGTTTCTCATTCATTATTTTCCGACACTTGCAAATGCCTGATCGATATCCGTGATCATGTCAACCACTGCCTGTCTGGAAGCATCTGCAAAGTTTGCCGAACCGAATTTACTGTATTTCTCACTCTGGTATGCTGCAATAATCCCCCTTGAGGAGTTGACAATCGCCCCAAGCCGGTTCTCATCAAAAAAGTGTATCAGGTCTTTTCCAGTTCCGCCCTGTGCACCATAACCTGGCACAAGGATAAAGGATTTGGGCATCACCTTGCGAAGCACCCTGCCCTGTTCCGGATAAGTAGCACCCACCACTGCACCGATATAGCTGTAACCCTTTTCACCCATAAGCTGTTCGCTCCACTCGGCAACCTTCTCACCGACCACCTCATAGAGCGGCTTGTCCGAGAATGTAATTTTGCCATCACCTGTCTGAACCAATCTATCTTGAAACTCACCGCTGCTTGGATTGGAAGTCTTTACCAGAACAAAGATACCTCTCTTTTCCTCCTTGCATACATCAATAAAGGGCTGAACACCATCGGAACCCAAATACGGATTCACTGTCACAAAATCCTCATCAAAACCTGCACAGAAACTGCTGCCCACCTGCACCTTGCCAAGATGCGCTGTCGCATATGCCGCCGAGGTCGAACCGATATCTCCCCTCTTGATATCACCAATCACCACAAGACCTTTTTCCTTACAATAGTCAACCGTCTTCTTAAAGGTGACAAGCCCCGGTAATCCGAACTGTTCATACATGGCAATCTGTGGTTTAACTGCCGGAATCAGATCATAAGTCTTGTCAATGATCTCCTTGTTAAAAAGCCAGACCGCCTCCGCTGCGCCCTCCAGCGTCTCACCCTTCTCTTCAAATGCTGCTGCCTTAATATGGTCAGGCACGAATTTCATCGTGGGGTCCAATCCCACCACGATGGGCGCCCCGGTTTTCTGAATCTTTTCTATCAGCTTATCAATCATGTATTACCTCCATGCTATACAGTTACAATTCACACCCACTATATTTTAACAGGCTTTTGGGCTTTAGGTGTGAATTGCAATAGATTCTGCACACAAAATACTAAAACTTTTAGCATTTTGGCGCACGATTACACTACTTTGATCAAAGTGTTATTATAGTAACCTTATACCACTTTGTTTTGTTTCAATAGCTCAGCGTATTTCCTTATATTAGATACATTAACATACTTTTGCTCTGATTGTCCAGCTACAATTACAAGAGTTGGCGCCTGCCGCACCCCATATTTGACTGCAAGCTCCATATTTTCCTCCGCATCGACAATCGTATAATCCACATTCTGCAGGTATTTCTTTGCCAGACTGCAGTTCGGACATGTCTTTGTCGTGAAGAGATAAGTATTGCTCTTTTCCGCCGCCAGCTCTGCCGATGCAGCCTCACATGCCGTTATCTTATTCTTGTCAGTGATCTTACTGATCTTATTACCCATCTGGTACTCTGTTCGGTTCTGATATTCCTGCAGTTTCCCGTCATTCCAGTTCTGCACTGGTCTGTAATAACCAGTAATGCGGCTGTAGATCTCTGTGGTCTTTCCACACTTCGGACACACCTTCTGCTCCCCTGTCAGATAGCCATGCTCACTGCAGATCGAATAGGTAGGTGACATGGTATAATACGGCAGTTTGTAGTTCTCAGCGATCGTCCGCACCAGGTTTGCCGCTGCTTTCCAGTCAGGGAGTTTCTCACCCAGAAAGGCATGGAATACCGTTCCCGATGTGTAGAGTGTCTGAAGCTCATCCTGTATGTCAAGTGCATCAAAGATATCCGTCGTATAGTCAACCGGCAGATGGGACGAATTGGTATAGTAAGGACGGTCTCCCTCATGTCCCGCTGTAATGATATCGCTCCATTTCTCCCTGTCATGCTTTGCAAGTCTGTAGGTCGTGCTCTCCGCCGGAGTCGCCTCAAGATTGTACAGATCGCCATACTGCTCCTGGTAGTCAGACAAGCGTTCCCTCATATGGTTCAGCACATCTTTTGCAAACTGCTGTGCCTCTTTATGAGAAAGATCAGCGCGCAGCCATTTCGCATTCAGTCCCGCCTCGTTCATGCCGATCAATCCGATCGTTGAGAAATGATTGTCAAATTTGCCAAGATAGCGCTTTGTATATGGATACAATCCCTCCTCCAAAAGCCTTGAGATCACATTCCGCTTGATTTTCAGCGAGCGTGCGCTGATGTCCATCAGGCGGTCGAGACGCTTGTAAAAATCTGCCTCATCTGATGCAAGGTACGCAATGCGCGGCAAATTGATCGTGACAACACCCACGCTTCCCGTGCTCTCGCCCGACCCAAAGAAACCACCTGTTTTTTTACGCAGCTCCCGCAGGTCAAGACGCAGCCTGCAGCACATGCTGCGGACATCGGAAGGCTCCATGTCAGAGTTGATATAATTCGAGAAATACGGCGTTCCATACTTTGCCGTCATTTCAAATAACAGCCGGTTGTTTTCCGTGTCTGACCAATCAAAATCGCGTGTTATGGAATAGGTCGGAATTGGATACTGGAATCCCCTGCCGTTGGCATCGCCCTCGATCATCGTCTCGATAAATGCCTTGTTGACCATGTCCATCTCAGCCTTGCAGTCCCCATAGGTAAACTCCATCTCCCTGCCGCCCACAATCGCCGGAAGATTTGCGAGGTCATTCGGAACCGTCCAGTCCAGCGTGATATTACTGAACGGCGCCTGTGTTCCCCAGCGGCTCGGTGTATTGACTCCATAAATAAATGCCTCAATACATTTCTTGACTTCCTGATAAGAGAGGTTGTCCGCTTTTACAAAAGGGGCAAGATAAGTGTCGAAGGAGGAAAACGCCTGTGCCCCTGCCCACTCGTTCTGCATAATGCCAAGGAAGTTTACCATCTGGTTGCAGAGCACGGACAGATGTTTTGCCGGCGCTGATGTAATCTTTCCTGTAATACCGCCAAGCCCTTCCCTGATCAACTGTTTCAAGGACCAGCCTGCACAGTAACCTGTGAGCATGGACAGATCATGGATATGAATATCTGCATTCCTGTGTGCGTTTGCAATCTCCTCATCATATATCTCAGAGAGCCAGTAGTTCGCCGTAACCGCACCGGAATTGGATAAGATCAATCCGCCGACAGAATAAGTGACAGTAGAGTTTTCCTTCACACGCCAGTCCTCTACTTTCACATAGCTGTCCACGACTTCTTTGTAATCGAGAATTGTGGATTTCATGTTGCGCATCTTCTCGCGATGTTTTCTATAGAGGATAAACGCCTTTGCCGTCTCCGTATAACCCGCCTGTTCCAAGACCTTCTCCACACTGTCCTGAATATCCTCCACATGGGCTCTGCCATCCTTTACTTTCCCTTGCATATCTGCCGTCACCCGCAGCGCAAGCAGGTCGATGATATCCTGATTAAACTGCATCTGCGTCGCGTTAAATGCTTTGATGACCGCACCGCCGATCTTGTCCAGACAAAATTCAGCCTCACTGCCATCTCTTTTAATAACCTGAAACATTTCGCATACTCCTTCACTTGATTCATTTTTGCTGTTGCACGGGCTGCGCCCTATAGAAATGATGATAACAGATAGAAAAAACGAAGTCAATCGAACACTACTAAATATCATGTGTTCCCCTTGTACCAAATACAATATCTAGTGTTTTTATGTCTGCTGTGTCATAAAGCAAAGTTGCACTACTGCAATCTTACCTTGTTTTCAGGAAATCATTTTCCTTTTTTGCCCGGGCGTCATCTGGATAAATCTGCAGATACTCCTCCATCATCGTCTTCGCCTGCGCAAAATTTCCGTTGTACTCGTTCGCAACAATCCTGTTAAACTTTAATTCCTGCAGATAGTCCGACGCTCCTACAGCAATCCCGCTCTCGAACGCCTCCAACGCCTCATCATACCTCTGCTGATTCATCAGACAGATTCCAAGACTGTTGTAAATTGCTGCATCCGGCGCATTGGCATCAAGATAGTTCTGATATATGACAGAAGCATAATTCATATCGCCGAGCTTTTCATATGTCTGCCCTAAAATCAATGAAAGTTTCGCGTCATCTCCCTTTGCATAAGGATCCAGGTAATTGCAGGCACTTTCATAATCCTCCAGATAATAGGAGATGATCCCCTTCTCGCCATTCCCGAGACTCTTCTCCTTCTTCGCCATGAATTCCCGTATATACGCCTTTCCCTGCTCCCCAAAACCAGCCGCCTGCATCTCCACATAGGCATCCGTCACAAGCTCAAGATCATTGGAATCCAGGGCAAACGCTTTCTCAAAATCCTCAACTGCCTCATCATACCGGTTCTGCCGCAGGATTGCACACGCCCGCAGGTAATAGGCATCCTTTTCCTTTTTCTTAAGTCCGATAATGGCTGAGTAGATCTTCTCCGCATCGGCGTACTTGCCCTGTTTCATGTATGCAGACGCCAGATAATAATTGGTATCATACACCAGCTCAGTTGGCTTGCCCTGCGCATTCTCAATCGATTTGAGAAACGCTGTCTCTGCCTCCGCGTAGTTTCCAAGCCCCATATAGGCAATCCCCTGCCCTCTGTAAGAGAGTTCCGCATCCTCATTATTCAAAAGCGCCGCTTCAAATTTCTCAACCGCACCCTGAAAATCATATTCCTCCACCAGCTCCATGCCCGCAAGGAGGTTTGTGTTCTCTGCCTTTTTTCCACAGCCATTTATCAGCAAAATTGTCCCAAATACAACGACACTCAGTTTCACTGCCTGCACTACCTTTTGTCTTACAATCATAATCATCCCTTACCCATTATTCTATAACCGTTCGAACCTGCGCGTCCTTAGGAACTGTTAAAGAAATAACATGTGCAACTTGCGCAGGATATTTCTTCGAGGGCGCATATCAAAAAACGTAGGCGTAGCGGGCTACGCTGAGGCTTTTTGATATGTGCAATCGGAGAAATAGACAAGTCAAGGTGCATAAGTTATTTTTTTACAGTTCCTTAGGAACTGTTCAGAAATATCTCCGTATCTTTGCCGCATTTCCTGTCCTGATCGCGAAATATCTTCGTATCTTTGCCGCATTTCCCTGTCGGAGCAGACGATACTCATACCGCTTTATTTTAGAGCGGATCCTCTGCTCGTCCACATCATTGAGAAAGTTCTTCAGGAACTCGTTTCCAAGAACTCTTTCATAAAGAGTATCCACCACGTCTCTTCTGTACCAGCGTTCTTTCACATACTCGCCAAACAGGTCTGTCAGCATCGTCAGAAAATACATCTTCATACATTCCATCAGTTCGCTGTCATTGTATCGCGTCACTGCACTTACATGAAAATCATATAAAATCCGAATAAGATCCACACGATCCTTTATGCTGTAATTTTTCAGGGCATTTCCGCTCTTGGGCGGGCAATACAGAATCATCGCCTTCGTCAGCAGATAACTCTCACTGTGTTCAAAATACTCTGCCACAAACACAAATTCCGCTACAGCTCTGGATTTCTTCCAGAGCGGCTCGCCCTTACAAAACTCTGGATCATATATAAGATCTGTCTGGAAAAAAATATTGTTATCCCTGATAATCCTGCTCTTGAACAGCTTCCCCGCACAGGTATCCAACACAGAGTCCGCATACATCAGCCTTCTCGCTTCCTTTTCATCTGTCGATATCACGTCCGATATCGGAAGCATTTGTGCTTTCAAATTTCCATTATTGCGCGATGTAATGTGACTAAATGCTACAAAATCAGCATACTCTTCCTCAACTGCTGTCTCAATCTGCTCCCATGCATCCTCGCACAGCCTGTCAGCCGCGTCCAGAAACAGTATGTATCTCCCTGACGCCTTCTCGATTCCTATATTGTGCGCATCAGATGTCTCCCAATCTTCCATAATTACCAGTTTGATGCGAATATCCCGCTCCATATATCGGTTTACAATGGCAGCGGTCTCGTTCGCACCGTCATCACTTACCACAATACACTCCATGTCAATGTTTTGCCTGGGACATCTGGTGACGCTTCTAAGACACGCTGCAATGTATCGCTGCATGCCACATGCAGGTATGATTACACTCAAATCCATAAGCTTGCTCCTATTTCTGATGAAAGCGCGCCAGCACATTCCTTATTGTATCCTGCAATTCCTCAATCCTGATCGGCTTTGGAACATGCGCATCCATGCCGGCCTCAATCGATCGTTTGCAATCCTCCGCAAATGCATTTGCAGACAGCGCTATGATCGGTATCTCTGCCAGCTCCCTGTCTTCCAGCGCGCGAATCGCCTTTGTTGCCTTGTGGCCATCCATGACAGGCATCTGGATATCCATCAGGATCAGGTCAAAATAATGTGGTTTTGAATTCCTGACCATCTCCAAAGCGATGCTGCCATCATTTGCCGTCTCAACGATATATCCCTCGTCAGCAAGCAATTCCTGCGCAATCTCGCGGTTGATCTCATTATCCTCAACCAGCAGTATCCGTTTTCCTCTTAAGTCTATTTCCTCCTGAAGCGGCTGCGGCTGGTCTTGTTTGGGCGGTTCGTCCGGCAGCTTCATCAGAAAATCCACAGTAAACTTACTACCCTTTCCCTCCTCGCTCTCAACCACAATATTGCCTTCCATCAGATCCACAAGACTTTTTACGACACTCAGACCCAGACCGGTTCCCAGAACACCGCTTTTCGTCGTATTCCGCTCCCGCTTAAACGGCAGAAATAAGTCTCTCCTGAATTTCTGCGAAATTCCTCTGCCGTTATCCTCCACGACAAACCGGAATTTCCCATAATGTTTGAGCTGCACGTCCTCCTCGATCACTGTCAGCGTTACTCTGCCATTGGGTTCTGTATACTTCACAGCATTGTCCAGCAGCTGAAACAGCAGTTCCTTCATCCTGAGAAAGTCCATATAGACCACTCCGTGCCGGACTTGCGACCTGTCAATCGTAAAACAAAGTGTTTTGATCTCCACCTGTGCCCGCATCGACCGCTCAAGCTCCGCAAGTAAATCGCCCAGCATGACAATGTTTTCCACCAGATGTACCTTGCCGGATTCCATGCGTGTGACTTCCAACGATTCGTTTACAATCGCCAGCAGCTGCTCACTTGCAAAGCGGATCTGATTCAGATAGTTGTCAACCCTGTCTGTGTCCGTCTTATGTTTCCTAGCAAGCTCTGCATACCCGATGATCGCGTTGAGCGGCGTCCGTATATCATGCGACATATTCTGAAGGAATGTATTTCTCGCTATATTGGCAGTCTGTGCCTGACTCAGCGCAGATTTCAGCAGATTCTGTCTTTGAACCTGCTCCGTCATATCCTTTGTGATCGCCATTGTGATCACATCGCCGGTATACTCATTCCTGCCAAGCAGAAAAGCATAGTGATACAAGTGTCTTCTACCCGTTGCGTCTGTCATCCAGCCATCATAGGTCTGTTCCAGCTCCCCCTTGTTGTAACACCGGATCAGGCGATCTGCATCAATAAACTTCACATACTCCTCCGACTCCGCAGAGTCCATATCTTTCATCCAAAATCTGACATAATCCGAATATTTTTCAAACCGGGGAATCCCTGAATATTCGAAGAAGTCCTTCAGCTGCCCATCCTGCATCTGTATGTACGCAGACAAAAACTGATCTTTTGTCAGATTCACCTCAAAAAAGGAAATTGCATCATACAAAATAGCCTTGCGGTACTGGCTTTCCCTTGCATAAATCGTGCGCAGCTCCTCATTCATTTTTTCCAGCTCACTCATACGGTTTCTCAACCGCTCTGTGCTGTCATCTATAAAAACATAAAAAATATCACCATATGCATCTGTGTGTATAAAGTGTCCATAGTCCTCTATCCACCGTACTGTACCATCCTTCTGGATAATGCGGTACTCCACGTAGTCAAAATCATAGATACTGTCCGCAATCTGGCTCTGAATACTCTTCTCTACCTCATCAAGATCCTCCGGGTGTACCATTCCCTTGAATGTATAGCCTGTAAGACTGCGAAATTCTTCCTCTGTATCACAGCCGAATATCCGCAATACAGCACTGTTGATGTACAACAGCTCCTCATCACCATCTGCATGGTAGATAAAAAGACCTCCCGGCATTCCTTCCAGTATAGGTGCAATGCTGGATAGTGTATGCTCATCAAAAACCTGCCGCATTTTTTTATGATACACTTCTTGATCCATATGAATCCCCCGCTTCCATCTTGTCCTTTTAACCTCCTCTATTATATACCATTTTCCACCACAAAAAAACTATAAAAATGATAAAATAAAAAATCCCTGACATTCTATGTTACTGTTCACTCCCCAATGTCATTAAGTTAAGCGGACAGCCTAATTTGATGG
>CAMWLV010000039.1 GCA_947175175.1 uncultured Lachnospiraceae bacterium | reverse complement strand
CTATTACACATACGGTTTTTAACTCGTTTTTTGGACTTTTATCAGGAATTATTTCAACCATTTCACTTGTGACCGTGATATTCTTGATGGATAGGTTTGTTATACTATTTGCTGCTTTTTCGGTTGCAACAAGATTTATCCAGTCAATTATATCCTCTAAACTCAACTTTGAAACAAAGCAAGTATTAACACCTCTTCATCGCAAGCTGGATTATGTAAAGAGAGTGTTATATGTTCACGAGTATGCTAAGGACATTAAGATGTTCGATGTCATATTAACAGGGAAAAAGTATTATAATAATGCAGTATCTGACATTATAAAAATTGCAAAACAATATGGCAAAAGGATAGCGCTGATCAATACAACAGTTGCTATACTATCTGTTGTTGGATCGAGCAGTTTGGTGTTATTTCTGCTTTATAAAGTTTTGGCAGGAATATATTCGATCGCAAATTTTACTGCGTTAACAAGTTCGTCAAAACAACTTGAGAATACTTTGAATGGACTTCTCCAAACAATTCCCGCTTTTTATAGCAATAGTTTGGAAATTGAAAATTTTAAATTTATATACTGTTACAAGAATAATAATACTATATGCGGAAAGAAAAAACTGTTTGAAAGTGAACCATATAGGATAGCTGTAGAACATTTGTATTTTAGGTATCCTAATAGTAAAGAATTTGCATTAAAAGATATTTCGTTTGTTATTGAAAAAGGAGAAAAAGTTTCTATTGTTGGATTGAATGGATCGGGAAAAACAACACTTATCAAGTTGATTTTAGGACTATACAAACCAACATCTGGAAATATATACATCAATGATGTTAATATTAATCAGTATGCAGATAGTGAACTGTTAAATAAGATAGGTGTGGCGTTTCAGGATAATCATATTTTCGCTTTTTCAGCAAAAGAAAACATTTCGTTTGAAGGTGAGTTAACAGAATTGGCTATATCTGCATTGCACAAATTTGATCTATATGAAGTAATTGACAAAACCAAGAATGGATTTGCTACGATTCTATCCAAAGAGTTTGATGCAGACGGCATTAACATCTCGGTTGGAGAAAGTCAAAAGGTATGTATTGCAAGGGCTGTCAATCGCAAAGCTGGTCTATACATACTAGATGAACCATCAAGTGCACTAGACCCATGTTCTGAATATGAGATGAATGATTTTATAACACATTTTACGGGAAGCACTTTGATACTAATTACACATCGGCTTTCGACAACAACAATGAGTGATAGAATCTTAATGTTAGATGGTGGTCGCCTAGTTGAAAATGGAGGTCATGCAGAACTGATGGCTAAAAGAGGATCATATTTCAGATTATTTAACTTACAATCTCAATATTACAAATAAACTTATTAGCACCACCAAGTTGTTATTGAATATTCTTGTGTGGAAGAACCACTTTCGTCGGACAGGTGGTTCGAAACCCGTCAGATTATTCAAGAATGATATATAATGCGCTATTTTATCTTTTATTTCTGCATCCAGATGTCATAACTAGTACAACGAAAATTAAGTTTCTGGTACATTGACGCAGAATGATTGTTTCATATGCAAGGCGGAGGAATGAGTCGTAGCGGTGGCTACGGCGATTGACGACAACGCCGCAGATGAACAATCAGGCAAGTCAAGGTGCCAGTTACTTAATATTCGTTGTACTAGTACATCATTGTGTAAATAATGGTGAATACAGCACCTGCTATTTTCACCGTTATTTATGCAATGATGTACCAGAGATTTAATTACAAGAAACACACATTCTTTTGATAAAATATCCACAGGTGTCAGAATGTTGTGGCTAATGACACGGTTACCCGATCGATATATTTATCCTACACAGTGGATGGGAGAATATTGTTATCGGTCAATGTTTGATATTGGCAGGGAGACCGACATTTGGGTGTATGAGGACTCACAGATGATTGCAAATGAGGAGGCAGACAAATACACAGGTCAGTTCTTGGATGTAAATACAGGTTGTATTGTCACAGTTGGAGATGGCAGAGGTTTTGATTATTAGGTTGATATGAATTATAATCAGAAATGATATGCAAACGGCTGATGCAAAGGCATCGGAGAGAGAATACTATACCACAAGTTAAATGACAAATTCCCCCAGTTGTGATACTCTGGTAAATACATGAAAGAATACACAGCTTTAGGGGGATTATTATGTTAAATGAAAAAGGTCAGAGAGAGCTTGCCTATGTGGTAAAAATTGATGGGATTTGCGCCATTGAGGGAGCAGACCGCGTAGAGGTAGCACAGGTTGGCGGGTGGCGGATTATGGTTCACAAAGGTCAGTTTGTGCCAGGAGATCTGGCGGTTTATTTTGAAATCGATTCAAGGGTACCAGAGAGGGAGCCGTTTCTTTTTCTGGAGTCAAAGCACTATAAGATCAAGACGCAGAAGTATTTTAAGGGGACTGTGATATCGCAGGGGCTTCTTATGGCCGCGGAGGATTTTGGCTGGGAGCGTGAGTCTTTAAAATTGGGGGAGTTCCTGACTGAAAAGCTGGGAGTTACGTATGCGGTTGAGGAGGACAATGCGCGGAAATCCTCATCTGCGGATCGGTATAAAAAGATGGCAAGTCGTCACCCGAAGTTATTTCAGATGGCAGCAGTCAAGTGGATATATAAGCATGACTGGGGAAAGAAGCTGTTGTTTTTGCTATTTGGAAAAAAGATGGACAAAAAGACGGGGTGGCCGTCGTGGGTTTCCAAGACAGACGAGGAGCGCATTCAAAATATACCATGGGTATTGGAGGATAAGTCTGAGTGGATTGCGACGGAGAAGATTGACGGTACTTCGACCACTGCGACATTGAGAAAGACAGGGAAATACAGGTATCAATTCTATATTTGTTCTCGGAATGTCGTGTTTGACAAACCAGACAAAAAATCATATTATGATTTCAATGTATATACGGAGATGGCAGAAAAATATCATTTTGAGGAGACATTGAAAAACATTGTTGACAAATATGGTCTGGAATGGGTGACTCTGCAGGGTGAATCCTATGGTACAGGCGTACAGAAGCGTGACTATTCATTAAAAGAACATGATTTCATGGGCTTTAATCTGATTTTTTCAGACAGGGGACGTCTGGGTTCAAGAGAGTCTGCGGAGCTCATGAAAGAATATGGGATTCCGTGGGTTCCGATCCTTGATGAGAACTTTATTCTGCCGGATACGGTGGAAGAACTTCTGCAGACTGCAACTGGCAAATCGGTTGTGGACGGCGGTATGCGTGAGGGGCTCGTACTTCGTTCCAAGGATGGGAGCAAGTCTTTTAAGGCAGTGTCCAATGAGTATCTGTTAAAGTATCACGGGTAAAATAGTGTTCAAGGCCACCCGATTTTGGGGTGGTCTTTGTGTTTCTAAATAGAAAAAATGATTTACATATGGAGTGTCAGATAGTATACTTATAACAACTGTGCTGTCAAATTACCATGTGCGGAGCGGACGGACAGGAGTTGATAAGAAGATGGAGGAAAGAAGATGGGATTATTTTTACAGGCTGCGATTATGCCAGGATGCAAGGAACAGGAAGCAAGAAATATAGTAAGGACAGTTGCGGAGAAGTACTCTTGTTCCTATGATGAACAAAATACGGAAAATACTAGAAAATATGATATTACAGATTTGATTCCGGACCAATGCCAATACGAAGAGCATGCCAATGGCGTGAGTATTTTGTTTAACGAGGAGTGCATAGGATATGAATATCTAGCAGAAGCAATAACGAATGAATTTGGTAAAATTATTTTGCTGCTCTACATATATGACGGAGATTACTGGGCATATATATTATATGATAATGGTAAAGTCATGGATCAGTTTAATCCGATGCCGGATTATTTTGAGGAGGTATCTGAGGAGGAGATACAGAAATCAAAGGGAAATGCGGAAATCATTGCAAAGTATTTTCATATAGAGAAGGATTCCATTGAGAACTATCTTGTACGCTGGTCAGACGATACGATGGACGAAAAGGCATACGAAGATGATGAGTTTGGATATGAAGATTGGCAAATGGCTGATTTTATGCGGAAATTGGGATATACGTATGAATTTGGTGAGGAATAATAGAAGGGTAATCCCAAAAACTGCTTTTCATGAGCGGCTGTGTATGTTGAAAGGAGTGTGAAATACAATGCGTTCGATGGGGGTGTATCTTCACATTCCTTTTTGTGTTCAAAAATGTGCATACTGTGATTTTCTGTCAGCTCCAGCGACAAGGCAGAGACGGCAGGAGTATGTGTCAGCACTGCAAAGGGAGATTGCATGGGAGGCAGAACAGTATGCTGGATATGAGGTTAAGACAATATTTTTCGGGGGCGGTACACCGTCTTTATTGGAGGCTGAGGAGGTTGCTGCAATCCTTGAATGTCTGAGAAATTATTACCAGGTTGATGCAGATGCAGAGATTACATTAGAGATGAATCCAGGGACAGCGGATAAGGACAAGCTTTTGAAGCTAAAAAAGTGTGGAATAAACAGGCTGAGTATCGGTTTACAGTCCACGGATAATGCTGAATTACAGATGCTGGGGCGGATCCATACATATGAAGATTTTCTGCAAACGTATCATCAGGCAAGAAAAGAAGGATTTATCAATATCAATATTGACCTGATGTCGGCACTGCCGGGACAGCATATGGATAGTTGGGTTCAGACCTTACAAAGAGTTGCGGCACTGCAGCCAGAGCATATATCTGCATATAGCTTGATTATCGAAGATGGAACACGACTGCATGACCAGAGAGATGCATGGGCGTCTGTTCCAGATGAGGATGAGGACAGGCAGATGTATCAGGTAACAAAACAGATTCTTGCAGAGCACGGCTATCATCGCTATGAGATATCGAACTATGCGAAAGAAGGATATGAATGCAGGCATAACTGCATTTATTGGCAGCGGGGTGTTGGGCATACGGCAGATTATGTTGGTTTTGGACTTGGCGCATGTTCTACGATGGGAAGTATGCGCTGGGATAATACAGATGATATGGAGCGATATATTTCTGTGTTTGCGGAGCAGAACTTTGAACGGTATGATAGTCGGCTGATAGGAAATGGCAGTGTTGGTGAGAGTGCGAAGGAAGCTGTGGTCAGACTATTTGAGAGAGAACAGATGGAGGAATTTATGTTTCTGGGGCTGCGTATGATGAATGGCATATCCAAGCAGGAATTTGCAGATAGTTTTGGTGTTGATCTGAACGATATCTACAGCGAAGTTTTGCGCAAGTGGGAGAAACAGGGAATGCTGATACAAAATGATGACTGTGTAAGACTGACAGATGCAGGGATTGATGTCAGTAATATGGTGTTTTCGGATTTTTTGTTGTAGGGAGATTTGTGTTATATGTATATTGAGAGTTGATAAAGTGTTTGATTCTGTATTTAATCATGTCAAAGATAGAGAAATTGTTTTGAAAAGGAGTATGATTGGAGCGTATATTCACTGAACAGTTCCTTAGTGAGATAGCAGTAATGGATCATTATATAAGGAAGTGTGAAAGAAAGTCGCTTTCAAACTATTGATTGGTATGCGTGCCGGAGCACGCAAGGGGGTATAAAAAATGGAAAAGGAATTGACTCATGATGAGATGCACGAGCAAGATATCTCGCATGATCATGGACATTCACATACGCATACACACAAGGAAACAAAAGCAGTCTTAAACAGGATGTCCAAGATCATAGGACATATGGAGGCAGTAAAAACGATGGTAGAAAACGGCAGGGACTGCAGTGAGGTGCTGATACAGCTGGCGGCAGTAAAGTCGGCAATCAGCAGTGTGAGCCGTGTGATATTAAAGGATCATATTGATCATTGTATTATCGATGCAGTGAGAGAGAACGATACAGAGTCAATTGAAGAACTGAAAAGGGCGATTGACAAATTTTTGTAGGAAAGGGTGGATATAATATATGAAAGAAACACAGAAAAGCATGATCCTGTACTATGTGCAGGACGAAAAGAAAAAGATACAGATGGAGGTGCTTGGCATGAGTATGTCCATCACGACAAAGCAGCTGAAACCATCAGATCTGAATACACAGGTCGGGGCGCTTGTCGGGCTGAAGAACATTACACCGCTTGACTTGTCGCAGGTCGAGAAAGCACCAGCAATATTCTATATGCCAGAGATTATCATTTTTTCAGGAATACCAAATAAAATGCTGGATGAATTTTTGTTCTCATATAAAAAAGTGGGACTCACCCCGACAAAGCTCAAAGCAGTCATTACGCCCAAGAATGTCAACTGGACATTATATCAGCTGATCAGAGAGCTTTCCTCTGAGAGAGCACAGATAGAGGGTATGGCCAAATTGTCCACGGCCAGATTGTCCACGGCCAAATTGTCTACGGCCAGATTGTCCACGGCTAAGGGACTTTCAGAGGCAAAAAAGGAAAGGGAGTAGAGGAGATTTATTATGCATATCGATCTGTTTAAACATGAGGACAACTGGCAGGATATCAAAGATTCTGCCATGAATACGATCAATAAGACAACAGGGAAATATCCTGATTCTGAGTGGAAGAGACGACTTATCCTGTCAGAGCATTCCCCGATCAGGCGCATGCGGTTTTACTGGCGGTGGAAGGATCTAAAGTCATGGGTAAGTGTTCATATGGTGCGGCATAAGATTGGAATCGAGCATTGGGTATCGACACAGCGAAGTGACAGAACTGGTGTTAGTAGGGACGAACTTCCGCAGGGCTCGCTGGTCAATCACGCATGTGAGGCAGATGCGCAGGCATTGATCAATATCAGCCGCAAGCGCCTGTGCAGCTGTGCGAGCCCAGAGACAAGGGAGGCGTGGCAGCTTGTCAAGGAGGAGATAGCCAGGACGGAGCCGGAACTTGCAAGCTGCATGGTAAAAGAATGCATCTACAGAGGCTTTTGTCCTGAAATGTTTTCTTGCGGATATTACAAGACAGAAGCTTATCAGAAGGAGCTTGCTGAGTATCGGAAGGGAATCAATGAATAAATAGTTTTGTATTGAATACGGAAATCACAGCATTCACGCAAAAACCATTGTGCGAAATGAAATTATGCGATAAAGTGTATTTATCAGAAATGTAAGAGATCTTTACAGCTATGAAGTTACTGGATAGTTACAGGCGTTCTGATAAGGAAGGAGGAGATATCATGATGAACACAATGGTATGGCTGGCGGCTATGATTATACTCATCATTATTGAGATCGTGACAGTAGGGCTTACCACGATCTGGTTTGCAATCGGTGCACTGGTGGCAATCATTGTCTCTATGCTGGGTGGAGGAATCATACTCCAGCTGACAATATTTTTGCTGGTATCACTTGGCATGTTGATATTCACAAGACCCTTGGCGATAAGGTACATAAACAATTCGCGGACAAGGACAAATTATGAGGGTATCATCGGTAAGGTAGTGAGGATCACGCAGGATGTCGACAACATTGCGGATCAAGGCTGTGCCGTGGTAAATGGGCAGGAATGGACAGTCCGGTCAGCTGATGACAAATGCAGGATTGCAGCGGGAAGTCTGGCAAAGGTCGTCGATATCAAAGGTGTGAGACTTGTTGTTGAAAAGTATGAGGAGGAGTAAATATGGCATATATTTTATTGGGTATTGCAATTTTTCTTGTTGCGATTTTGGCAGCAAATGTACGTATTGTACCGCAGGCATCGGCATATGTTATTGAGCGTCTTGGCGGATATAACACCACATGGAGCGTAGGACTCCGGTTCAAGGTACCTTTTCTTGACAGGGTTGCCAAGAAAGTGAACTTAAAAGAGCAGGTAGTGGATTTCCCGCCGCAGCCTGTGATCACAAAGGATAATGTTACAATGCAGATTGACACGGTTGTCTTTTTCCAGATTACAGATCCCAAGATGTACGCATATGGTGTGGATAATCCGATTATGGCAATCGAAAAGCTGACAGCGACAACGCTGAGAAATATCATTGGCGAGATGGAGCTTGACCAGACATTGACATCAAGGGAAATTATCAATACAAATATGCGTTCGGCACTTGACGTTGCCACAGATCCATGGGGTATTAAGGTCAACCGTGTTGAGTTGAAGAATATTATCCCACCTGAAGCCATCAGAAACGCGATGGAGAAGCAGATGAAGGCGGAGCGTGAGAGACGTGAGGCGATTCTCCGCGCAGAAGGTGAGAAGAAATCGACGATCCTTGTGGCAGAGGGACAAAAAGAATCTGCAATCCTCGAGGCAGAGGCGGAGAAGCAGGCGGCAATCCTTCGTGCAGAAGCAGAAAAGGAGAGAAAAATCCGTGAAGCAGAAGGTCAGGCGGAGGCAATCCGCATCGTACAGATGGCGAATGCGGAAGGTATCAAGTACCTGAGAGATGCGGGAGCCGACGAGGCGGTGCTTACCATCAAGAAACTTGAAGCGTTTGAGAAGGCCGCAAACGGCAATGCCACAAAGATTATTATTCCATCAGAGATCCAAGGAGTAGCAGGGCTTGCAAAATCAGTTGGAGAGATTTTAAAATAGATATAAAAACAAACAGGAGGGGACAACGAGCATGACAAGGATATTGATACTGGAGGACAGTAAGGACTGCTTAAATGCGGTTACTGTGATGGTAGAGAGGGTATCCGGGCATGTGCGCGCTGTGCCGGTAAATAGTCTGGAGGAGGCAAGGGCTGCGCTGAATGATGGGGCGCAGCCGCCCTTTCAGGCTTTTTTGCTTGATATTAATCTGGACATTGATGATAATGAGGACATTTCTGGGATAACTTTTGCGCAGGAGGTGCGCATGAGAAAGGAGTACGCCTTCACACCGATTATCATGATTACCTCGCTGGCAAATATGGAGCTGACCGCCTACAGGGAGCTTCACTGTTACCAGTATCTTGTAAAGCCGTACAATGAGGAGGATATTCAGAAACTTATCGGAAAGTTATTGTTTTTATCCCAGCAAGGGGAGGCGAGAGATACCTTTGTGGTTGTCAGGAAAGACGGTATTAATTATAAATTGTTTTGCAAAGATATCGTATGTATTAAGGCAATACCAAGAGGAGTTGACTTTGTATTATTGAAGGAAGATTTGAAGGTTTTATACCTTTCCATCAGGCAGCTTCTCGAAAAACTTCCGAGTGATAAATTTCTGCAGGTTCATCGCATGTGTGTAGTGAATCAGGATTATATTGACTATGTAGATACTGTAAACGGACTAATCAGCATGAAGAACGGTGAACAGGTAGAAATTGGTATTACATACAAGAATGAGGTCAGGAAAAAATTGCGTATATGAAATATTCAGAACAATCAAGAGAAACAGCGTGTATAAATATATCGTACAGATTTGAGAACGATTATGAAAGGGAACATGTAATATCAATTTGTGCGGGGAAGCAGGTATCGATCATGAAAATCTGGTCAAATACGTTAATTGAGGATACACAACAGAGATCAATCCACAAGAAAAGGAGTGTAATGTAATGGCTGAGCTTGGCAGAAAATTTTTGTACAGAATTTTTTGTGTGGTCGCACTGATCATAACGCTATATCTGTTGGTTGACTTGTATCTGAGCCATACATTGGATATCAAGGTGATGGTGCTGTTTGGTATTGTTTTTTCAGTGATCCTATTTGGAATGTTGGATTGGGCGCAGAATTATGCAGCTTTAAGGCGGCAGGAGCAGGAGCTGAAGATTTACAAGCTGTATATAAAGCCGATGGAGGAGCTGACAAAGGATATCAGGGCGCGTCAGCACGAATTTGACAATCATATGAATGCAATACTAAATATGCATGTGACGATAGAGGATTATAATGAGCTGGTGGCAGCACAGTCAGCATACTGCAAGGATATTTATGAGGACAAATCGCGCTGTAATCCGGCTCTTTTGCGGATATCAGACAAAATACTGGCTGGATTTCTGTACAGTAAGATTATCAGTGCGCCTGGATATATCGACATCGATATACAGGTGTTGAGTCAGGAAATTGTGACACCAGTGTCAGAACATGCGCTGGTTGAAATCATAGGAACGCTTACGGACAATGCATTCGAGGCAGCTACGCCTGAGAAAAATAGAGTGGAAATGGTGCTGGATGCCCAAAATGATAAACTGATCTTTGCGATAAAAAACCAAGTAGAAAATCTGACGATGAGCGCGATTGCCCGTTTTTTTGAAAAAGGCTACACGACCAAAAATAATCGAGAAGACAGGGGGCTTGGACTGTATCAGGCGAATCAGATCGCAAAGCGTCACAAAGGGGAGATTACAGTGGAGTTGTCAGAACAGGAAAACGGGCAGGAGATCTGTTTCAGAGTAGAAATATAGTAAGGATCCTAAGGAATTTTATGTATGTTCTCGGCACTACATAATAAAATTGTTGACAATATGGTATATATACCATATTATAGAGATAGAAACACAAAAGAGGGAGCGAAATGGATAAATTTAGGGTAGAGTTTTATGAGGATAGAGAGGTGTGGTGAATCATAAGATGAAAACACTTGACGAATATTTGGATGAGCAGTTACAAAATGATGAATTTAAAAAAGAGTGGGAAGATAGTCAGCCTGAAATGGATGTGATCCGTGCGATGGTAGATGCCAGAATATCACAAAATCTTTCACAGAAGGAACTTGCTGAGCGAACAGGTATTAATCAGGCTGATATCAGTAAATTGGAAAACGGAACAAGAAACCCATCTTTAAAATTGCTGAAAAGGCTTGCTGATGGAATGGGAATGACATTAAAATTAGAATTTGTTCCAAAAAAATCAACACATTCATAATTTGAATTATTATTGATGATGAGAGGAGGAATAGATACGTGTTAGAGCTAAAGAATATATCCTATCACGTTGAGGACGAGAACGGAAAGGATATATTGAATCATATTAATTTAAAGATAGACGACAGGTTTACAGCAATCACTGGACCAAACGGGGGAGGGAAATCTACCCTTGCCAAGATGATTGCAGGCATCATACAGCCGACTGAGGGGCAGATTTTCTTTGAAGGGCAGGATATCACAGACATGTCCATCACGGACAGGGCAAATTTAGGTATCAGCTTTGCTTTCCAGCAACCAGTAAGATTTAAAGGAATTACGGTACTCGACTTAATCAGACTGGCAGCAGGGGATAAACTCAGCGTGGAGGGGGCATGCAAATATCTCTCAGAGGTAGGGCTTTGTGCGAGGGATTATATCAGCCGCGAGGTGAATGGTAGTTTGTCCGGCGGGGAGCTCAAAAGAATTGAAATTGCGACTGTGATTGCCAGAGGCATGAAACTCTCTGTGTTTGATGAGCCGGAGGCGGGCATTGACCTGTGGAGCTTTCAGAATCTAATCAAAGTATTTGAGAAGATGCACGATAAGACACAGGGAAACATCGTTATTATCTCGCACCAGGAGCGTATTCTTGATATTGCAGATAAAATCGTGGTGATTGCTAACGGCGAGATACAGAACATAGGGACGAAGGAAGAGATTCTGCCGGGACTGTTGAACGGCAATCTTGAGTGCAGACATAATGCGGGAGGATGTATACATGGATGAGATTCAGAAGACATTATTGATGCAGGTGGCAGATTTGCATGAAGTACCTGCAGGCGCCTACAATATCCGTTCCAATGGAGAGTCGGCGGGAAGACGGTCGACAAAACATATTGAGATTGTACCCAAAGAGGATAAGCCGGGGATTGATATTTTTATAAAACCTGGCACGAAAAAGGAGAGCGTGCATATCCCGGTGCTGATGACGCAGACAGGACTCAAAGAGCTGGTATACAATGATTTTCATATCGGCGAGGATAGTGATGTCACGATTGTAGCTGGCTGCGGCATTCATAACGGCGGTGACAAGACGAGTGAACATAGTGGTATTCACTCCTTCTTTGTCGGGAAAAACGCTAAGGTGAGATATGTGGAGAAGCATTATGGCTCCGGTGAAGGCACTGGTGAGCGCGTGATGAATCCAGAGACCATTGTAACGATGGATGAGGACAGTTACATGGAGATGGACACTGTACAGATTCGCGGTGTGGATTCCACGGACAGGGTTACGAGGGCAAAGCTTGGAAAAGGCGCACAGCTTGTCATCAAGGAAAAGCTCATGACACATGGAAAGCAGAAAGCGACGACAAATTTTTATGTAGATTTGGACGGAGAGGATTCCAGCACAAACGTGATTTCGCGTTCGGTGGCAAAGGATTCGTCGGAGCA
Organism: uncultured Lachnospiraceae bacterium; assembly: GCA_947175175.1. Lineage (GTDB taxonomy): Bacteria > Bacillota > Clostridia > Lachnospirales > Lachnospiraceae > COE1. Next base: position 14,554 of record CAMWLV010000039.1, on the reverse strand, counting down.
GACATTTTATTCCCATATCAATGGAAATAACAAGTGTGCAGGTCATTCCGAGTGCGATGCAATCATCATGGACAATGCGGTGGTGCGTGCGATACCGGAGATTACGGCAAATAATATTGACGCAAGCCTGATTCACGAGGCTGCAATCGGAAAAATTGCCGGGGAGCAGTTAATCAAGCTTATGACGCTGGGGCTCACGGAGGCGCAGGCCGAGGAGCAGATTGTAAATGGATTCTTAAAATAGTAAAAATATAAAACCCACAAAGGAAAGAGAGGTATTTTTTATGGAAACAATCAAGTGTATCGAGACAAGGAGAAGCATCAGAAAGTTTAAGGCGGAGCAGGTGTCACATGAGACCATGCAGGAAATCGTGGCGGCAGCGTCCTTTGCACCGTCATGGAAAAACACGCAGGTGACAAGGTATGTTGTGGTTGAAGATGCGGATATCAAGGCAAAAATTGCAGATGAGGCAACGCTTGGATTTGATCATAATGCAGGTATTATCAAGGGTGCACCTGCGCTTGTTGTAGTCGGCATGGTGCATGGCAGAAGCGGTTTTGAGAGGGATGGTTCCTATACGACATCAAAGGAGGACCGCTGGGAGGTGTTCGATGCAGGACTTGCGACACAGACATTTTGTCTTGCGGCACATGACAAAGGAATTGGGGCTGTTATTCTTGGTATCTTTGATGAGGCGAAGGTGGCTGAGATCATCGGTCTTGACGAAGGGCAGAAGGTGGCAGCACTGGTTGCAGTAGGTTATGCTGACGAGGATCCCGCTGCACCTAAGAGAAAGAGTGTAGATGAGCTTGTGAAGTTTATGTAGTTTGTATATACATCAATGTGTCAGCTGGAATTAATGGAAGATTTTAGGGAAAGAGGAATCCAAGTGCAAGGTCTATTTAGGGAGGTCTTGCACTTTCTTCCGTGATTAGAAATGGTTAGGAGAATATTGTGATGGCAGATAAAGCACAAAATGAATTGTGGGATCTCTATACAAAAGATAGGGAGAAAACAGGGAGACTACACAGGCGTGGAGATGAGATGAAGGATGGAGAGTATCATCTTGTTGTCCACATCTGCATTTTTAACAGTAAGAATGAACTGTTGATTCAGCAGAGACAGCCTTTTAAAGACGGCTGGCCGAATATGTGGGATCTGACTGCGGCTGGCTCCGCCTTACAGGGTGAGAACAGCTGCCAGGCGGCAGAGCGGGAATTGGCTGAGGAGATTGGTCTGAAGCTTGACTTTTCAGACAAGAGGGCAGATTTTACCATTAATTTTGCAAACGGATTTGACGATTATTATCTGCTGGAACAGGAGGTAGACCTCACATCGCTTCATTTGCAGGAAGAGGAAGTGCAGGCTGTCCGTTGGTGCAGCAAGGAGGAAGCCCTCAAAATGCAGGAACAGGGCATTATGGTTCCATACTGGTTTCTGGATAAGCTGTTTGAAGTTAGGGGGATGCAGGATGCCCATGGAAGCAGGAAAAATGATTAAAGAAAATATGTGAGGATGCTTATGGGAATTTATCTGAATCCAAAGAATACAGGGTTTCAAGAAGCAGTTAACTCCCAGATTTATGTTGATAAGACAGGATTGATTGCATATACAAACACGTGTTTGAATACCGGGCAAAAGTTTATCTGTGTCAGCAGACCAAGGCGATTTGGAAAATCTATGGCACTTGAAATGTTAGCATCGTACTATGGACGAGGCTGCGACTCAAGAGACCTTTTTAGAGGACGTAAAATAGAGAATGATAAAACGTTTCAGGAGCATTTGAATCAATATGATGTGATTTACCTTAATATGCAGCAATTTTTGATCGAAGCAGACGCAAATCAAATAACAGAATATTTAGAGAAGGAAGTTCTCGGAGAGCTTAAAAAGGAATATGGAGAAGTATTAAATGAAAAGGACAAGCGCCTTGCTCCTGCATTCAGAGAGATTTTTGTGGAAATAGACAGGAAGTTTATATTTCTGATTGATGAGTGGGACTGTATCATGCGGGAAAGGCAGGATGCGGAGAATCTGCAGAAGCAATACCTTGATTTTCTTCGCAATTTATTAAAGGATCAGCCATATGTGGCACTTGCCTATATGACAGGTATTCTTCCTGTGAAGAAATATGGAGAACATTCTGCGTTAAATATGTTCTGGGAATATTCAATGACAAATCAAAAAGCACTGGAGGAATATACTGGTTTCACAGAGAATGAGGTAAAAATACTGTGTGAACAGTACAACATGGATTTTGAGGAAACGAGCAGTTGGTATGATGGGTATATGTTTAAGAAATACAAGCACATATACAATCCAAGGTCTGTGGTGGAGGCTATGATCTGTCAGGAGTTCTCAAATTATTGGGTTTCCACAGAAGTTTACGATGCGTTGAAAATATATATGGATATGGATTTTGACGGGCTTAGGTCAGACATTGTGCAGATGTTGGGAGGCGGGCGTGTCAAGGTAAACACGCGCAGTTTCAGAAATGATATGCGTAACTTCAAGGTAAAGGATGATGTGCTGACATTGTTGATTCATTTGGGATATCTTGCGTATGATTCTGTAGCCAAAGAGGTATTTATCCCGAACAAAGAAATTATTGAGGAGTTTGAGAATGCAATGAGCGTTGGCGGCTGGGCAGAGGTCATGCGTGTACTAAAGGCATCAGAAAGACTGCTTGAGGATACTTTGTTATGTGATGAGAAACGTGTTGCAGAGGGGCTCGACAGAGCACATATGGAAGTTGCATCGATTTTGGCATACAACGATGAAAACTCTCTTGGATGTGCGATTGGTCTTGCGTATTATAGCGCGAGAAAGGATTACAGAATCATAAGGGAGCTTCCTGCAGGACGCGGTTTTGCGGATATTGTCTTTTTGCCACTGCCGCATACGAAAAAGCCAGCTCTTGTGATCGAATTGAAATATAATAAATCTGTTCACACAGCAATACAGCAGATTAAGGACAGACAGTATACACAGGCATTGGAGGGATATGATGGTGAAATCCTGCTTGTCGGGATAAACTATGTGAAGGATGATCCAAATAAATCACACCATTGTATAATAGAAAAATTTGTGAAAAAGTAAAAGATTCTGGTTGATTTGTGGAGGTGTCTATTGACAGAGTATCAATAGACGCCTTTTTAATTTTTTTGTCCATCTTTGTCCCGCATCACAAGAAATCTTTCTTTTGACAGGTTGGTTTATCTGCACGCACAGAAAAGGAATACATTGTTTGTGGAATTGGATGAATGTATTCACGACCAGCAAAGTGATACGGAGCAAATTGTTTTTTGCAAATCTCCGGTATCAAAACGTTGATGTAAAGTTCACCCCTTTGTCAAGACAAATATTTTTTGTCTGAATTTATGGGTTCATTATACATTGTGCAGGCTCATTATATGGATTCACCCAAATCGAAACTTGAAAAATCAATATACAAATCTTCATAAATACCTACTTTAATGGTATCACGGAAAGAGTAAGTTTTTAAGGGTAATTCGCCGCCATCCATGTCATAGACATAGACAGTTTCATTTTTGGGTTCTACGATCCAGTATTCACGCACGTTGGCATTATTGTACAAATTCAGTTTTGTAATATAGTCATAACTTGGATTGGAAGGTGACACGATCTCAATCACCCAGTCAGGCGCGCCGACACAGCCATGTTTTGTCAGCTTATCTGCGTCACATATTACAGAGATATCAGGTTCAAGCACAACATCCTCGTTCTCTTTGAGCTGTACATTAAAAGGTGCGGCAAACACGCGGCAGTTTCCACCTTTTTCTTTGATATAGCTTTTTATTGCAAAATATAGTTCGCCTGATATTTCCTGGTGTAATCGGCTTGGAGCAGCCATATAGACAATTTCACCATTCACTAATTCCGCCCGGATATCCTCCGGCATTGCATAAAATTCTTCTGCAGTATAGTATTTTTCCTGTGGTAACGGCATTATATTCACGTCCTTTCTAGTTTAGTATATCTTATTTTAGCAGAATACTCAATCTTTAATTGATGTTAGTAGATTCAATCTTGGCTCTTATCGTGCTGCATTGCCCGATAACCGATCAAAACCGTCCACACATAGGCACAAGTTTTCGGGATCATCAGCATACCAATCATGGGAATCACGTCAGCCCAGAGCACCACGGGAATATAAAATCCAAAACTTAGAACGATTGTCAGCCACATCCAGCGGAACGCATTGTCCTTCTGTGTTTTTGCTTCCTGGAAGAACAGTACAATGATCAACAGACCAAGTAATGCAAAGGGAACATTGCGGTAGATTCCCCAAGTTAGAGGCGGATTTGCGCTCAGCCATCTGTTTTGCGGGAAAAGGCATAAAGCGATCCGAAGTGCGGACAAAATAAATATTACAATTGTTATTCCATTTTTTCCTTCAATGCGATATCGAATTCTCCATACATAATACAAGAGAATATAAAAAACAGTCATAGTGATAGAAGTGATGAGCTTACCGATACCAAGAGCGACAGTGAAATTTTCGAGTCCGGTTGTGCATAGTGCGATTGCGCGCGGCACCAGATGAAAGGAGTCGCCCAAACCAAGGACAATAGCCATAACGCCAAACAGACGATATTGCTTGTTTCCATTGCTCTTTCGAATCATTATGATGCCAAGCGTGATGACAATAATCAAATATACTGCGTCAAATAACGTTTCTACAATAGCCCGCATGATTTTATTCCTTTCTTTCTTCAGTTTATTTTAATAAAGTATTCTCCTGATCATTTCCAGAATGGCACTGTCATCGTAATTCTGTCGTATCATTGCCGAGATGATCAAAGAAAAAACCATATCAACAAATTTTTGGGGACTTAATAAATCATTGAATGCTTCTGGACGAATCATCTGATCCTGCATTAAATTCGCATAAAGCTTTGTCTGCATATGTTCCCAAGACTGTGCCATCAGCTGTTGTCCATTTGTTTGATCTACTCCTTTAAAATTCATAGAATGCGAGGCAAAAAAGCCAGGATATTGTTCACTGCCTTTTCTGATACTGTCAAATATCCATTGCACACAACTCAAAAAGCCGTCAAAGTTTGATTCAGGCTCTGGAAAGTGAAAGATATCGCACCAGATACTTTCCACTGTGGCGGATGTCAAAGCTGTTTTCGAATCAAAATAGTAGTAGATGGAACCTACAGAAACACCACAAGCTGCGGCGACAGTTCGGATATTTACCGCTGACCAGCCATGTTCTTTGACTAACTGACGGCAGGTGTCTAAGATTGCTTCTCTGGAAGTAATAACAGTATTCATTGATTGTCTCCTTTTGATTATACTGAACAATGTTCAATATAGCATAATATTGCATTGTTGTCAAGCAGTATGAAAAAATACACGAAAAAATAAAATATTTTCTCTTGACAGATTCCGACAAAGTGATTATTATAATTTTAAGATTCGAAATTCTAATTAAATAGCGACATGAAACTGATGACCAAGAGGAGTACATATTTTAGGAGACTCACAGAGAGCTGCAGGCGGTGGGATTGCAGCAGTCAAAGGGATATGGAATGGACTTGGGAAGGTGGGAGCAAAGAGCCAGAGATGCAGATAGAGATAATCGTCAAAGACTTGAGTAATGTCCAACGGGATTTCCGCCCGTTATCAAGGGAAAGCGCATGATGGTGCGTGTGGAGAGAGGGTGCATTTTGATGTGCCAAATTAGGTGGTACCGCAGAAGTTGAGAGCTTTTGTCCTAGTAGAGATATTAGGATAAGAGCTTTTTTTATGCGCAGGGGCATGTAAAGAAATATAAGGGGGAAAAGATTATGATCAAGCCGACATATGAGCAGGCGAAACAGTATGAGAAAGATTACACATACATTCCGGTATGTAAGGAGGTTTTAGCGGACGATATCACACCGATCCTGATGCTGAGAAAGCTTGCAGCACTGGATGAGCAGTACTTTCTGCTGGAGAGTGTTGAGGGAGGAAACTTAGGCAGGTATTCATTTCTGGGATACCACCCCAAGCTGTCCGTCTCCTGTAAAGATGGAATTACGAAAGTGAAGGAGGACGGTATGGTACGCATCGTGCCAGGAAAGCCCAAGGAGGCACTTCAGACGATTCTTGAAACATATCGTTCACCCCAGATTGAGGGACTTCCCACCTTCACGGGCGGTCTGGTCGGATATTTTGCATATGAAATGATACAGTACGCGGAGCCAAAGCTTAAGATCAAGCAGAGTGATGTCAATGACTGTGAACTCATGATGTTTGATCGGTTAATCGCATTTGACCAGCTCCACCACAAGCTTTGTTTTATCACGAATGCCAGAGCGCAGGACGGTGAGGCGGGATATAACAAGGCAGTTGCAGAGCTTGAAGCATTTGTAGAAACCATTCGGATCACAGATCCGATACCATACGAAAAGCCACTGCCAGCGCCGAAATTCACCTGTAATTTGTCCAAAGAAGAATACTGTAAAATGGTTGAAAAGACAAAACATTACATCAGAGAGGGAGACATTTTTCAGGGCGTTATCTCAAGGCGGTTTGAGGCGGACTATGACGGAAGCCTGTTAAATGCTTACAGGGTGCTTAGAACTACGAATCCATCGCCCTATATGTACTATATTCAGATCAAGGATATGCAGATTGCAGGTACTTCGCCGGAAACGATGGTTAAGCTCACGAACGGAAAACTGATGACCTTTCCGGTAGCTGGGACAAGAAAGCGCGGCAAAGACAGGGAAGAAGATACAGCGCTGGAAAAGGAGCTTTTGGCAGATAAAAAGGAATGTGCAGAACATAACATGCTGGTAGATTTGGCAAGAAATGATATCGGCAGAATTGCGGAGTACGGCAGTGTGAAGGTCGAGGATTATATGGCAATCCATAGATTTTCCAAAGTGATGCACATTGCAAGCACTGTCACGGGAAAACTGGCGGAGAAAAAGACTTGTGGAGATACCATTGAAGCGCTTCTTCCGGCGGGAACACTTTCTGGCGCGCCCAAGTTCAGGGCATGTGAGATTATTGATGAGCTCGAACCCGTTCCGAGGGGAGTCTATGGAGGGGCAATCGGATATCTTGATTTCAGCGGGAATTTGGATGTCTGCATTGCAATCAGGACGGCAGTCAAAAAAGGAAAAAAAGTGTATGTGCAGGCGGGAGCCGGAATTGTGGCAGATTCTATACCAGAAAGTGAATATCAGGAGTGCGCAAACAAGGCTGGAGCCGTGATCGAGGCGATTCGCCAGGTGGAGGAAATCTGCTGAATAGGATGATAAAGTCTGCAAAACAGGAAATAAAAGGCAAAATGAATTAGAAATAGGGGGTAAGGAAGAAGTGATATTGTTAATTGACAACTATGACAGCTTTTCATTTAACTTAGTGCAGGCAATCGGAGAATTGATTGCTGGGAAAGAAGAGCTCAAAGTAGTAAGAAATGATGCATTTACCGTGGAACAGATCATGGCACTTGCACCTACGCATATTGTACTGTCACCGGGACCGGGAAAGCCGTCGGATGCAGGCATATGTGAGGCGCTGATCAAGGAAGTGAATGGCAAGATTCCGCTGCTGGGTGTCTGTCTTGGACACCAGGCAATCTGTGAGGCTTTTGGAGGAAAGATCACATATGCACCAGAACTGATGCATGGTAAACAGAGCATGGTAAAAATAAATAAGGAAAGCTGTATTTTTCAAGGACTTCCTGGGGAGTTTGAGGTCGCAAGATATCATTCGCTTGTCGCTGACCAGGATCTGATCCCTGATGTGCTGGAGATTACGGCAGTGGATGAAAAAGGCGTCGTGATGGCGGTACAGCATAAGACAAATCCGGTGTACGGACTGCAGTTTCACCCAGAGTCGATTATGACTCCGCTTGGAAAACAGATTATTGCAAATTTTTTGAAGTGCAGCAAATAAAAATGACATAAGTGTCAGAAATATAAGCAAAAGTATTGGTAATATATTGTTTGAAATGGTAAAGGAGAGATAAGTTTGAAAGAAGGTCACTTTCAAACTATTGATTGGTATGCGTGCCAAAGCACGCAAGGGGGTATAAAAAATGATTGTAGAAGCAACAAAGAAGGTCGTGGAAAAGATAGATTTAACAGCCGATGAGGCAGAGCAGGTGATGGACGAAATCATGAGCGGCGAGGCAGAGCAGATCAATATGGCATCGTTTCTCACAGCATTGCGCATGAAGGGCGAAACGGTTGAGGAGATTACCGCATTTGCGAAAGGCATGAGAAAACATGGCACAAAAGTACCCGTAAAAGGCGATGTGCTTGAAATTGTGGGTACAGGTGGGGACGAGGCAAATTCCATCAATATCAGTACGACGGCAAGTATCGTTGCAGCTGCGGCAGGATGTAAGGTTGCAAAGCACGGAAACAGAAGCGTGTCTAGCAAAAGCGGCGCAGCAGACTGTCTGGAGGCACTCGGAGTAAAGCTTGACTTAGAACCGGAGAAAAACGCAGAAGTTCTCGAAAAGGGAAATATCTGTTTCATGTTTGCACAGAAATACCATGCGGCAATGCGTTTTGTGGGACCTGTGAGAAAAGGGATCGGTCTCAGGACAGTATTTAATATTCTTGGACCACTTGCAAATCCAGCGGAGGCGAATGTGGAATTGATGGGCGTATACAGCGAGGATTTGGTAGAGCCTTTGGCACATGTGCTCAGCAATCTCGGAGTGAAGCGCGCACTGGTAGTGTATGGACAGGACAGACTTGATGAAATCTCCCTGAGTGCACCGACGACTTGTGTAGAAGTCGACAATGGTATTTTTAAAAAGTATGAGATCACACCAGAGCAGTTCGGATTTCGTCGGTGCCAGAAGAGTGACCTGACAGGCGGAGACGGTGTTGAGAATGCAAAGATTACAGAAGAAATTTTAAAGGGTGAGCGTACAGATTCCAAGGCAGATGCAGTGCTCTTAAATGCAGGTGCGGGAATTTATCTGATGGGCGGTGCTTCCTCGATTGAAGAGGGCGTGAAAGTAGCAAGAGAGACCATTGAGAGCGGAAAAGCATATGAGACGCTTCAGAATTTCGTAAAACTTACAAACTCATAATTTAACGGAGGAATAGTATGATACTTGACGATTTGGCTGCTGCTACCAGGGCAAGGGTAGAGAGAAAAAAAAGAGAAGCAGCATTTGAAGAAGTAAGAAAAAAAGCAATACAGATCGCAAAGAGTGAGGGAACCTTTGCATTTCCTTTTGAAAAAGCAATCGCGAAAGAGGATATCAGTTTTATATGCGAGGTAAAGAAAGCTTCCCCCTCAAAGGGTATCATTGCTGAGGATTTTCCCTATCTGGACATTGCGCGGGACTATGAAAAGGCGGGTGCGGACTGCATTTCGGTTCTGACGGAGACAGACTATTTCAAGGGTGACGACAGGTTTTTGAGGGAAATTAGTAATGAAGTATCCATACCAACGATCAGGAAGGATTTTATCATAGAGCCGTATATGATCTATGAAGCGAAGCTCTTGGGCGCTTCCTGTGTTCTCTTAATTGCGGCACTCCTTGATACAGATACAATCAGAGAATACAAGACGGTCTGTGATGAACTTGGACTTTCTGCGCTTGTGGAGGCACATGATGAGTCGGAGGTGCAGAGCGCACTTGATGCCGGAGCCAGAATGATCGGAGTCAACAATCGGGACTTGAAAACGTTCACGGTGGATATCAATAACAGCACAAGATTGAGAAACCTGGTTCCGGAAAAGATCCTTTTTGTCGCGGAGAGCGGCATCAAGACAGCGGAGGATATACAGGTACTTCGCCAGGCAGGTGTAAACGGCGTGCTGATCGGGGAGACGTTAATGCGAAGCAACGATAAGGCAGGAATGCTTGCGCAGTTAAAGGGTGTGAGATAGATGACAAAAATAAAAATATGCGGGTTAAAGACACTGGCAGATGTGGAAAAAGTCAACCGATATCTGCCGGAATATGTCGGCTTCGTGTTTGCAAATACGAAACGATTTGTCACAGATGATCAGGCTCTTAGCATGAGGCAGGCACTAGATGAGCGTATTCAGGCTGTCGGTGTGTTTGTGAATGAACCAATGGAGCATGTTGTCAGCTTATGTGACAGAGGTGTCATAAATGTGGTGCAGCTGCACGGTGAGGAATCTGAAACGTATATTCGGGAATTAAAGCAGAAAACTGACACAACTGTCATAAAAGCGGTTAAGGTGCAGAGTGTAGAACAGGTGTCTGGGCTGATGTCGCAGGAGGCAGATTACATGCTGTTTGACACTTATAAAAAAGGCAAACTTGGCGGAACGGGAGAGCGGTTTTCGTTGGAAATACTGAAGGAAGGACTAAGGGAATTGAGTGCCAGCGGTCAAGCAATAAAACCTTATTTTCTTGCAGGGGGACTTAATTGCGAGAATGTGCTGGAGGTGCTCGGTCAAGTGGAGTGTAATGCATTCAGAGAATACATTGCATTCTTTGAATGTAATGCATTCTTTGAATGCATTGCAGTTGATGTGAGTACAGGAGTTGAGACAGATGGAGTAAAAGATGAAGTAAAGATTAGGCAGTTTATAGAAAATGTGCGGAATGTGAAGCGTATTGGGCAGCTTTGAGGCTGTGGATGATACCGTCATGAAAATATATCGAAGCGTGCAAGAAAAGAAAATAAGAAGGGAGATTATGAAAATGGAAGAAAAGAAAGGCAGATACGGGTTATACGGCGGACAGTATATACCAGAGACTCTGATTCCGGCAGTGAAGGAATTGGAGCGGGAATATGAGAAATATAAAAACGATCCGGCATTTCAGATGGAATTAAAGGATTTGATGGAAAAGTATGCAGGACGTCCCTCACTTTTGTACTATGCGGAGAAAATGACAAAGGATTTGGGCGGAGCAAAAATATATTTAAAAAGAGAAGATTTGAACCATACAGGTTCCCATAAGATCAACAACGTATTAGGTCAGGTGCTGCTGGCAAAGAAGATGGGCAAGACGCGTGTCATCGCAGAGACTGGTGCAGGGCAGCATGGTGTGGCGACTGCCACGGCAGCGGCTTTGATGGGGCTGGAATGCGAGATTTTTATGGGAAAAGAGGACACGGACAGACAGGTGTTGAACTGCTACAGAATGGAGCTTTTGGGGGCGAAGGTGCACCCGGTAACTTCGGGAACGATGACTTTGAAGGATGCTGTCAACGAGACAATGCGTGAGTGGGCTTCCAGAATGGACGATACCTTATATGTGCTTGGTTCTGTCATGGGACCACACCCGTTTCCAATGATTGTCAGGGATTTCCAGAAAGTGATTGGTGAGGAAATCAAGGAACAGCTCATGGAGGCAGAGGGAAAACTCCCTGATGCTGTGATTGCCTGTGTGGGTGGCGGAAGCAACGCAATGGGTTCTTTCTATGAGTTTATACCTGATACAAGTGTCAGATTAATAGGCTGTGAGGCGGCAGGGCTTGGTGTCGATCATCCCAAAAATGCAGCGACCATCGCAAACGGAAGTGTTGGCATTTTCCATGGTATGAAGTCCCTGTTCTGTCAGGACGAATATGGGCAGATTGCTCCTGTCTATTCGATATCGGCAGGATTGGATTATCCCGGAATCGGACCAGAGCACGCAAACCTCAACGAGACAGGGCGCGCGCAGTATGTACCGATTACGGACGAGGAGGCTGTGGAAGCATTTGAATACCTGTCAAGGACAGAGGGGATTATTCCGGCGATTGAGAGTGCACATGCAGTTGCGTATGCAAAAAAAATCGCGCCGGATTTTGGTACAGACCAGGTTATTGTAGTGACGATTTCCGGACGCGGTGATAAGGACGTGGCGGCAATCGCAAGGTATAGAGGAGTGGAGATCTTTGATTAAAGGAGTGAAATAAAATGAGCAGAATCAGCAAAGCATTTGAAAATAAAAAAGCATTTATCGCATTTGTGACAGGGGGAGATCCCGATTTGGAGACAACGGAGGCATTGATACCGCAGATGGCAGCGGCAGGTGCGGACTTGATCGAGATCGGAATACCGTTTTCGGATCCGATTGCCGAGGGGGTTGTTATCCAGGCAGCGGATGAGCGGGCGCTCAAGGCGGGGACGACAACTGACAAATTGTTTGACATGGTAAAGCGTGTGCGTCAGAAGATTGATATACCGCTGGTATTTATGACATATGTCAATCCAGTATATACCTATGGAACAGAGAAATTTACCAAAAAATGTGCCGAGTGCGGCATTGATGGAATTATTATTCCAGATGTTCCATTTGAGGAGAGAGAGGAAGTGAGCGGCGCCTGTGAGGCAGCTGGAATCGAGCTGATTTCCATGATTGCTCCGACATCACACGACCGCATCAATATGATCGCAAAGCAGGCAAAGGGATTTCTCTATTGTGTATCATCACTCGGCGTCACAGGTGTCAGAAGCAAGATAACGACAAACATCAAGGAGATGGTAGATCAGGTGAAAGAGGTATCAGACATTCCGTGTGCCATTGGTTTTGGTATTGCCACACCGGAGCAGGCGCGTGAGATGGCAGCAGTGTCGGACGGTGCGATCGTGGGCAGCGCCATCGTAAAAATCATTGCAAAATACGGGAAAAACTGCATTCAGCCAGTATGTGAATATGTAAAAGGTATGAAAGCGGCTGTGGCAGCTGCATAGTGGGAGGATTATCCTCAATAAAAGAGAGATGTTGTTTGACACCTCTCTTTTATTATGCATACGCCGATGCTAATGTGAAAAAACATAAACGGCCGTTTTTACATGGGAAATATGCCACTGGAGCGGCGTATGAGTAAGGAGTTTTGTCTACCCCAATAAGATTGAAGTGGTAAAAAAGAGAGGGTCTATAAAACTCATAATTATTCAGATGATGAGTGGGTATGTGGAGTATCACGAAATGAAGGAAAAATATTAATAGATGCGGATATTGATTTAAAAAAACTGTATGCTGTCAGGGTTGGGAAAGTGACGAAAAAAGTGATTTCGGCAGACTTGACTGAAAAAGGATATTGTTTATCACTAGAGGATAATTTGGGGATACAGATCTTTGCATATCCGCAGGAAATAGAACTCATATATAGTCAATGATAGCGAAACGGTGTATATTTAAATGATGGAAAGTGGTTGTTTTTACTGTGAAAAATGTCTATAATAGGATCAGGAGCGGAGGTATGGGGAATGGATGTATTGAGAAAAGAAGAAATTTATACAATAGAAGACATTTACGCTTTGCCGGATGGAGAACGTGCAGAACTAATCGATGGGAAGATATATTATATGGCGCCACCCAATACCAGACATCAGAGATTAGTTTCTGATCTGCATTATCAAATAAAGGATTTTATTAGGCAAGGCAACGGAAAATGTGAAGTATTTCCTGCTCCATTTGCGGTATTTTTGAATAAAAACGATAAAAACTATGTAGAGCCCGATATATCTGTTATATGTGATAAAAATAAGATTACAGATAAAGGCTGTAGTGGTGCGCCGGATTGGATTATAGAAATTGTTTCACCAAGCAGTAAACCTATGAACTACTTTACAAAGTTATTTAAATATTGTACTGCCGGTGTTAGAGAGTACTGGATTGTAGATCCTATAAAGAAACGTGTAACAGTCTATTTTTTTGAAAAGGAGTCAGTAGAAGAGTATTCTTTTGGGATGGATATTCCGGTGGGAATATATGAAAGATTTCATATTAAAGTAGAATAGATATTAAAAAAATAGTGTTCCGTGAAAAGCATTTTGTTTTGTGTGCAGAAGATGTGAATGAGGAAGGAATTGCGACAATACTGGAAATGGCGGTATTTATAATAGAAGAAAGTAGAGGAATTATGGGGAATGGAGACAACATATGAGCAAGATATTGTGTTCTACAGGGGCATTACTTGAATATGGCGGAGATTATAAACGATTAGAACCGCTTTCCAGACAACTGCTATGCGATGGTTATGAGTTTATGATGGATCGCCCATATTGCGAAGAAGTGGAGGCATTGAAAAGGTATTTACAGGAAATAAAATTGTATATCCCTGTTGTTCACTGTGAAAAAAGCATAGGTGAAAAGATCAGTAAGGGCGGAAAACTGGAATGGATTGACGCTTATGAAAAGTTTGAGGTCAATTGCGATGTGGCTCAAAGTATCGGTGCTGAAAAAATGGTGATTCATCTGTGGGATGGGCGCACTTCGGATTCTAACTTTCCGAATAATTTAATCGGCTATGACCATTTAAACAAAATAGCCCGCCAATATGGTATTGATTTATTGGTAGAAAATGTAGTTTGTGCAGTTGGAAATCCAATGAAACATTTATGCGAGCTCAGGGAGAACTATCCAGATATTCATTTTGTGTTTGATACAAAAATGGCAGCATTTCACGGTCAATTGGATTTGTTATATGAATCGGAATACCAGTGGTTATGGCAAGAGGGGCATATTTGTCATTATCATGTGAATGACTATTCCGGCGGATATATGGACTGGGAAAATCTTCGGCCGCTTCCGATCGGAAAAGGAAAGCTTGATTTTGTTCGGTTTTTCGAATTCATAAATAAGAC
>CAMWLV010000038.1 GCA_947175175.1 uncultured Lachnospiraceae bacterium | reverse complement strand
GTAATACCCGTTCACTGATCATCGATGCGAAACCATAAATTTCCTTCGCTGTCACTCCATTCCCAAAAATCAATGCGCGATTCTTCCAGTATAAATGCGTCGTCCATCTGACCGCGCAGCAATGTGGCATCAATCGCATTCTGCAACAATTCTCTCACAAAAACATCCCGATTATCATAGAGATTTTCTCCCATCAACAACTTCAAAACCTGATCCCGATCCATTGTAAGACAGAAATCTCCGCTCATATACCCGTCAGACTCAATTTCATTGCGCAAAACTGACCGCGGAAAAGGAAACTTCTGCCATCCTGCTTTGCAAAACCTCTGCAGTCTGGCACAATTATCCAGCTCATCATCTACCCAATCCAAAAAATTTCTGACTGCATGCTCAATAATGGGATTTTTGCACCGGGCTTTGTAGGGCAATTCCTTTGTGGAAGGAGATTTCGGATATCGAAAGCCTGATGATGCCTGGTGCTTGTCCCATTCCTCACGACTCTTTTCGTTGTTTGCCACATAGCTATACAATACCTTAGGTGCACGCGTATCATCAAAATCCAGCAAGTCTGCCAGACGAAGCAAAAGTGCACAAAACAGCGGATCTGCGTCACTTGCATCCAGGTATTCCAAGTCCCGATTATCCCGAAGTTCTCTCGGCTCTTCTCCATGAGCCTGACAGACAGCCAGAACACACCGCCGCGGAACGATTTCATCGGGATAACGTTCAAACAACTCCTTCCATTCTTTATTCTGCAGCACATCTGAAACCCGAAAAGGATGCAGTGTGCGAAGATACCATTGCTGAATGTCTTCTGGCCAGTCACTTGGTATACAGCCAATCAATTCAGGACAATGCACCCTTAAAAAATCTTTATATTTTATTTCATCCTCTAAGCAAAGTTCCTTTTCCTCTTTTGTATAAACCATTCCCAGATCATGCAGCGAGGCCGCCAAAATCAGCAGTTCTAATTCCCCAACCGTCAGCCTCCCTATCCAATCTCCTAACAAACCTCCCATGGAATCCAATACATTCAATACATGCGTTTTATCATGCAGCGTATAGTTTCTAAATTCCTGACACACACCTTTCAAGTTCGCTGCTGCCATTTCATAAACATTCTTTATCCAGACAGTTCTCTCATCAGCCTCTGGTACTTTTTCCAGATAAACATGCCATAGCTTAGTATCTTCCAATGTTTTCGATCGTTTCATCATAAACTTTTGACCACCCTATCGTGTATATTCATGTATGTTCTCATCCATACTATGCAGAAATTCAATAGTACTTAATTATATAATTATTTATAGTCTATCATATTCTTATAATGAAATAAACAAATACTCAAATTTTGTTATATTTTCTCCTCTCTGCTAGAATAAATTCATTATTACAAAAGGAGACTAACTTGAAACAAACTGTCACTTTAGTTGACTCTTTTAATTCTCACGATGAAATGGTTATTACACTTCGGAAAATAATTTAGTAAACGAGAAGCCGTCATTTATGGCGGTTTCTTTTGTTCATTATTCCAAGGAAGAAAAAGAGGAAGTCACACTGCTATGACCCCCCCTTTTTTTTATATTCCTTCATTACAGCAAATCAGCTGCCAACGCAAATCCTACATTCCTCTCCCAATCCCCGCCAGAAATTCAAATACTCCCGACACATTAAGCTGCCCATACCCCCACTCTCTATTGGGATATTCCATAAATCCGTCTCGCGTGGCTCCCCTGATCAGATAATTTTTAATATTAACCGAATTGGCAAGAATATCATTGCGGTTTACGACTGCCCATTCCATGAGCTGCGCGCAGCCTCCCGCCGTGATTGCCGCCGCCACACTTGTGCCGCTCCTATCGCCGAACGGAGTCGAGATATTGACTCCCGGCGCAGCGATATCAGGAACGACATAGTTATCCCTGGCAAATCCCCGCCCAGAAGATGCCGCGATACTGTCATTGATAATCTGGTAACCCGCCACGGATACCGCACTGTGCACATATCCTGGCTCTGTGACTGTCGTGTAGGGACTTGGTTCGAGAAAATGGGTATCCGAAGTCAGGAAATCAGAGATCGGAAGCCATATGTCAAACTGTCCCCCTATTGTATTTCCCTCTGAATTGATCCTGATAGTCCAGATCCCCTGCGTCGGATCTGAAAAGCGGAATCGGATTACCTCCGCCCCCGACAGCGATTCCACAAGCTGATACTCGATCACGATTCTGGTCTTTTCATAGACAAATGTAAATTCCTGAGGAATATAGCTTCTGGGATTGTTCCACCGTGCTATTTCGCCGCCGGGAGTTCGAATCGTCGCATTATAGAAATATGGTGCATCTCCCCACAAATCCATAATAAACCCTTTTTCGCCCTCGCCGACGCGAACCTCCACATCCTGATACGCCTCTCTCTCACTGATTTTTCCAAAAAAATGGTGCGCTGTATTGCCCTCGTTGCCCCCAGCGATCACCGATACCCGGCTTTTCTGCTTGCTGATAAAATCAATATAATTTCCAAGCATCCCTCCGCCAGTGTGGTCACCGAGACTTGTTCCGATACCCAAGCAGATCACAAGCGGTCTCGTCAAAAGCAGTACATATTTCTGCAGATACTGGATCGCCTGCAGGATATCAGACTCACTATAACAAGGGACTCCAGGCGGAATTTTATAGTAATCCTTCAGATACTGCTTCGCTTCCTTAAGCTTCACAACTGCAATCTGACAGTCCGGCGCTGCTCCTGTAAAACTGCCATTCTCAATCGAACTTCCCGCTGCCAGACTTGCCATAACACTCCCATGACCGTTGGGGTCTGTACTTGGTACGATCTCTAAAGGATTCTCACTCGCAAGCGCCTCATTGATCATCTCATTGGTATACTCGGAACCATATTCAAATCCCTCTGGCGGTGTGCCCGTCTGAATCGTCTGATCCCAGATGCTTACAATGCGGCTTCTGCCAGCAAAATCCCTAAAGACCGGATCCTGATACCGGATTCCTGTATCGATAAAGCCTATTGTCACCTTTTTTCCTGTGAGATCTAATGGCTCTCTCTGTACGATCAAAATACCGGACTCCGCCATGCTCAAAGTATTCAGATTCCTGTTCTGTGCTGCTTTCAACACCTGTGGATCCCCATATTCCATCAGTCCATAACATTTTGGCGTCAGAGAATACGCAAGCTGCCCCGACACGCCAGTTGCTGTACCGCTCCGTTCTATGTATGCGATCCCCCACTCTTGTGTGAGTCGGTGAAAACAGTAGTCGATTGGCAAATCATAGTTATACTCCTCCGGTAAAATGACATCCACCAATGTATCTGTATAATCATTCGACAAAATACGTTCCTTACAGGTCACTTTTTTCCCTCATTAAAAAGGTTATTATTATAGTGTATGCTGTAAGGAACGTATTGTAACATTTCCCTTTTATTTAATTTTCAGATATTCTGTCTTCCTGTACTATACACCCGAGTACGCTGCAAAACCCGCATCAATTGGCAGAACCACGCCTGTGATCGCGCTAGCTGCCTTGTCATCACACAGGAAGAATACGCCTCCGAGAAGCTCCTCGCTATCAACAAAACGCCCTGTTGGTGTGCCGCTCAGAATCTTTTTAGAGCGCGCTGTCGGTGTGCCGTCCTCATTAAACAAGAGACTGCGGTTCTGGTTTGACACTAAGAAACCAGGAGCGATCGCATTACAGCGAATCCCTGTGCCCGCAAAGTGTGTTGCAAGCCACTGTGTGAAATTCGAAACAGCCGCCTTTGCGCCAGAATATGCCGGGATTTTCGTCAGTGGAATGTAGGCATTCATAGAGGAAATATTCAGAATACTTCCTGACTTTTTCTCCACCATGTCCTTTGCAAATACCTGAGTCGGCAAAAGGGTTCCCTGGAAATTCAGCTTAAACACAAAATCCACTCCATTGGGATCCAGATCAAAAAATGTCTTCTGCCCCTCCACTGCCTCATGTTGATATTCGTTGTCTGTCGTCGCGCGCGGATTATTGCCGCCTGCACCATTTACAAGGATATCACAAGGACCTAAATCTGCTAATACCTGCTCATGAACCTGAGTTAATGCTTCCAGCTCCAGCACATTTGCCTTATATCCCTCGCAGATCAGCCCATCTGCCTTGCATTCATCAGCCAGCGCCTTCACTGCATCTTCATTTAAGTCAAGCGCCGCTACCTTTGCCCCTGCCTGGGCGAATGCCTTTGCCATCGTGCCGCACAGCACACCGCCTGCTCCTGTCACTACTACTACTTTACCAGTAAAATCTATATTTAATGGAAGTTCCATCATATTAAGTCCATCCTTTCTTATAATAATTATTGTTTATAGTTTTTTACATGAACCAATTTACACACTTGAACATATCACTCTAAAAAATACGCTCTTCCAAATGAATCCTTATCATTTCTTTGCGCTTCCTTCTGTGCATTCGAGCATATCCCAGCAGCCCCACATATACATGATGCCAAGCGCCCTGTCATACAGTCCATAACCCGGGCGGCACTGCTCACCCCAGATATGTCTGCCATGATCCGGACGGACATATCCGTCATAGCCGCAGTCATGGTAAGCACGCATGATTTCAAGGATACCCACATCACCGTCACAGTCGCGGTGGGAAGCCTCTGTAAAGTCCCCATTCGGGAAATGCTTTACATTGCGGATATGCGCAAATGCAATCCTGTCGCAATACGTGCGAATGATATCCGGCACATCATTGTTGGGATTTGCGCCAAGGGAACCAGAGCACAGACACAGACAGTTGTACTCATCATCCACCATAGACAGGAAACGTCCGATTGCCTCCTTATCCACCAGAAGACGCGGAATGCCGAAAATATCCCATGGCGGATCGTCCTGATGAATTGCCATCTTGATCCCTGTCTCGTGGCAGGTTGGCATGATTGCTTCAAGGAAATATTTCAGATTATCCCACAATTTCTCCTTTGTCACCGGACGATACGCCTCAAAAAGTTCGTCGAGCTTTGCCATGCGCTCGGGTTCCCATCCGGGGAAAGTCATACCATGGAGATTCTCAAGAATATAGTTTGCCATCTCCTTGTAATCTTCTTGAATCTTTGCCTTCTCGTAAAACAATGCTGTGGAACCATCCTCCATCGGGTGGAATAGGTCTGTTCTCGTCCAGTCGAAGATTGGCATGAAATTATAGGTCACAACCTTAACCCCGAATTTCGCGAGGTTGCGCAATGTCTGCTTGTAATTCTCAATATATTTGTCGCGTGTCGGCAGTCCAATCTTGATATCATCATGTACGTTCACACTCTCCACAACATCCATATTAAACCCATGATCCTCAATCTGGTGACGCATCTTCTCGATCTCATCAATCTCCCACACTTCACCGGCCGCCTTGTCGTGCAATGCCCAGACAAGACCAGTCACACCGGGGATCTGCTTGATCTGCTCTTGTGTAATACTGTCATTTCCCTCGCCATACCAGCGAAAAGTCATCTGCATAAAAATACCTCCTTATATCCTTGTATCAAAAATACCGCAGAAGGAATCCACCGGATCCTCACCCGTAAATGCTTCCTCGCCTGCCATCAGCTTTGCAATCAGCGCGTCCAGCGTTGAATCATTGCTGTCATAAGTGTTGATATACGTTCTCGCCTGCGGAATGTCAGCAAGCACAAACGGGTGCTGCACACCAATCACTACTACCGGAAGCTCAAATACATACCACGGAATCTCTCCGCCACCCTTTGTCATACCAAATGCCGGGCGCGCAACCGGCTGGAACCCACCCGGAATGTCCACCAATGTAATGATCAGATCCTGATTCTCACGGAATTCCTTGATCGGTGTCTTCCCTGCAAAATATGCATTGAAATCCGGCTTTTCCCCTGCCTGCATCTGCTTCATCATCTTGTCCATCGGGCTCTCATATATAAATGCATCAAAACCTTTATCGATCAATTTGTCACGCAATACTTCCGCAGGGGATTTCTTAGCTCCGAATAATGCTCCAAGTCCCGGTGCAGACAATCCCTTTACATATACGATCATGATCCGCTTATAGCGCTCCGGTGTGACTGGCAGTACATCTTTGTCTTTGTATTTCACCAAAGTGACAGACTTGTCAGAAATCTCTTTCTGCATCGCAATGTGAGCATCGCAGCCGATGATCTCATGTACCTGCTCGCGCGGCGGCATAAGCTCTGTCTTTGCCTTTTTGTGTAATCCCATATGCGCCTTGAGTGCCAAAATGCGGTGCAGTGCATCGTCAAGACGCTCCTCTGTGATGCGCCCGTCAAGATATCCTTGCTTCATACTTGCAAAATCTTCGTCCATCTCATTGAAGAACAAAAACATGTCCACGCCTGCTGCGATCGCCGCAGGAAGTACATCGCTGCGCTTCATACGGCAGGTCAGTCCTACCATGTGTGACGCATCTGTCAATACCATTCCGTTAAATCCAAGCTTTTTACGAAGTAATCCCTGAATCAGCTCCGGCGAGAGCGTTGCAGGCATCATCTCATCATCCGTAATATCCGGGTTAAAATGGCGTGCGTATGCTGGCTGCATGATGTGACCTGCCATGATCGCCTCAAGTCCGTTGTCAATGAGTGTCTTGTAGACCATTCCAAATGTCTCGTCCCACTCCTCACAGCTCATGTCGTTTACACTGTTTGCCACGTGCTGATCGCGAAAATCAAGTCCGTCACCAGGGAAATGCTTTGCCGCACAGCAAAAGCCTGAATTTGCATGTGCACCGTCCATATATGCCTTTGCCATCTCGGCTACTCGCTTAGGATCATTGCCGTAAGTACGAAGACCAATGACCGGATTCTCCCAGTTGTATAGGATATCGCTGACCGGCGCAAAGGATAAATTGCAACCAATCGCCGCAGCCTCCTTGTTTGACATATAGCCCAGTTGGTAAGCATAGTCCACATTTCTGGTTGCACCGATCTTGGTCTGGCTTCCGATCATCGTGCCGTCCGTACATGCACCATTTCCGCCATTCTCCGTATTGCAGGCGATAATCAGCGGAATCTTGCTGTTCTCCTGCAGGATACGGTTCTGCTCGTAAATCTCATCCGCCGTCCCCGGATTATACCGGATACCGCCGATATGGTAATCATTCACCGTCATCTTCAGATAATCTTCTGTGCGGGAAGAACCCATGTTGAAAAACAGCTGTCCTATTTTCTCATCGATATCCATACCTGCGATAGTGTCCTCCACCCACTTGCAGTCCTCATCTGACAGGTTGAACGGCTTTGCTTTCATATCTACCATTGTACCACTTCTCCTTCTTTCATCTCCGATTTATTTTTTACCAAGATTCCTGAGAAATTGCTCCTTTTTTTCCTGCTGGTATCCATTACCATACGTACCTTCCAGGAAATGCCCGATTCCTTCCTGAACAAATTCTTCCCAGCTCTGTGCCTCGTGCCGCACCAGAATCGGATAATAATACACTCCGTTCTGCTCCGCTGCATCCAAGTCTCCCGGGGCATCGCCGCACATCAGTACGTGGTCTGGGGCATATCCCCGTTTCATCAGCTCGCCGATACAGAATGCCTTGCTCCCGGAATCCTGTGCCAGCACCACATCCGTATACTCCAGCAGTCCATAAAAATCCCACTCGTCCAGCACTGCACTGAGGTTCGCACTGGATACGATCGCAATATCCGCATCGCGGTATGCTCTCTTTAAGGCTTCCAGCACACCAGGGAAAGGACGTTTGTCCTCCTCCGGAAGTCTGTCTATAGACTGATTGACTGCGTTGCTCCACGCCAGTGCCTTGCGCAGACAGATGTTGTCCTTTCTGGCAATCTCGCGCTCCAGAGCGGCATTCGACAATTCCGGCGTCTCGCTCACCCATTTTTCCAGGGCATCAAGCTCCTCAATCTCGCAGTACTTTTCCTGTATCTCTCCAAGCGCTTTCACCAGTCCTTTGAAGCGATTGATGCCGCGCGTCATTGTGTACAGATTGATCTCATTCCAGCGCTCCAGTATCGCATCGCGCCACTCTTCCAGCCCCCACTCCGCAACCATGCAGGGGCCGAAGCAGCGGATATGTTTGATGTCCATCGTATCCATGGCACATCCGTCACTGTCCACGCATACCAGATAATCACTTCGCTTTGTGTAAGCCAAAAACTTATCTGCCATCCTTCAGCCCTCCTTCTTTATTTTATTTTTATGAGCCTCTTAATGTCTTATTTCCGTTTACGTGCAAGCACAGCAACGTTCTCCTCTACACGCTTCTTGTTCAGCGGATAGATTAAGAGCAAAAATACTGCGACAAGTGTAAAGCCGATGAGCGGTGCGATGCAGGAAAGTTTGAAAATCCTCGCTGTAACCTCCGGATCAAAAGCAGTTTCATTGGAATATCCGATCATAGTCAGCAGTGATCCTGTAAGACCTGCGGAAAGCGCCTGCCCGAGTTTTCTCGCAAAAGAGTATACAGAATAGATTGTACCATCTTCGCGAACACCGTTCTTCACCTCCGCATCGTCAATAACATCTGTGATCATTGCCCAGATAACTGTATTGAAAAATCCAAGTCCTATATAAGCAACCGTATAAAATCCAACATATACAAACGCATTCTTCGGATTCACGATCAGACAAACCAAATACACAACCGCAGACGCCGCACAGGAGACTACTGCCAGCTCCTTCTTGCCAAACTGAGCGGACAGCCTGGAGGCAAGCGGTGCACAGATCAAAAGCATCGCGACCGTTCCTGTCAGGGAAGACATAGACTGTGCTGACGCACTTTTATAATAATTCGGGAACACATAACCAGCCATACCCTGCATTGTCAGCATCGCAAGGAGCAGGGCAATCGCTGCTGCTATGATACCGAGCAGTGCGCGGTTTGTCACAAGACTCTTGAGCAGGCTGCCGATATTTAACTTGGTATTGTTTGCAGGAACTTCCACACGCTCTGTTACCAGATTAAAGCAAAGCAAATAGCAGATAATCGCCATCACACCGAACACACCTGCAATAACGGTCATACGCGTACCAGACAAAACGGTATTCCCATTGACTACCTCATAGGCAAACATCGGTGTACCTACTCCAATAACAAGCCCTGCCAACGTCGCACCGATCGTTCTCCATGTAGAGAGAGATGCACGGTCTTTTGGGTCCGCAGAAACTGCAGATGCCATGGAACCATATGGAATATTGATGGAAGTATAGAAAATGGAACCCCACAAGATGTATGTGATAACCATCCAGAACACCTTGAATCCATATGCCATATTGGCAAATCCCGACTGATAGATCAGGAAAGAAGCAATCGCCACCGGTCCGCACATGCGCTTGATCCAAGGCTTGAACTTTCCGTCTTTTGTCGGCTTAGAGCGGTCAACGATCTGTCCCATCGTCACGTCCGTAAAGGCATCGATGAACCGTGCCGCCATCATCAGCAGTCCCACAACTGCCGCACTGATTCCCATAACATCTGTATAGAATTTCAGCATAAAGCTAGAGGACAAAATAAACGTAAAATCATTACCAAAATCGCCAAACATGTAACCCAATTTGTCTTTTATGCCAAACGGGGCCACTTCTTTATTTGTATTATCTGCCATAAAAATCCTCCTCTCGGATTACCTTCTATTTTATTTTATCTATCTTGATCAGCTGTGCGTTCAGGCTCTCCAAAAATCCATCCGGCAGCATGTTTCCAGCCATGTTCATCATATCCTCCGGCGCCATGGACTTCATCATATCCCACATGCCAACGCCCGGGCTTACATCAAAGTTGGTCGCAAGCTTGACTGCCTTCGCCACAATCTCCATCGCCTCAGAACACTCTGTGAGCTCTTCCATCTTGCACTTGACATTGTACTTGCCCTCCGGGAATTCCATCGGCGCTTTGAGATCCAGATCGCCAGCCAGCTTAAACCAGTTCGCAACGCCCTCTGCCCTCTCGTTTACCTCTGGAAGCACATAGATCTCGGGCTCCTTCTCAACCTTCTCAAGTGTCATGCTGTCCTTGCATTCGCCTGCCAATGCGAGAATACTGTTAAAACCATCTTTTAAAGCAACCGTGAATACAAACACCTTATCCGCTGTCATGACCTGTGCCAGCTCCCCATTGACAAACAGGGAAACTGTCGGCTGATTCGAATATACACGAATTTCTGTCGTCTCGCCTGCACGCTGTGCATAGCGCTTTCCGCACAGATGCACCATCGGCTCCTTATTCCAGTATGCCTTGTAAATGTAATAGCTATCCTTCTTTGTCTGGCGATCCATTGTGACCAGACCCTTGTTGTTGCGTCCTGCTACGCCGCCCTCGTTTCTCGCCGCACAGCCAAAATCGAACATATTCCACACGTGGCTCGACCACAGCCATGGACGCTCGTCAAGCACTTTCGCCATATGCTCATGGTACAATGCCTGGTACTCCTCACTGTAATCCTTGCATGCTGGGTTTGGTCCGTGATAGGTAATGATGCCCTCACATCCATACTCGGAAACACCCAGACAGATTTCCGGATGTACCTTGTGGAAATTGTCAAGCCATGGACCGTTGTCCTCCATCTTTCCGCCGTACCAGCCAAAGTAATGGTTGTAGCTCTCAACATCAGTGATATTGTGGACCGGACTGTCGATCGGCGTCATGGAAACATGCGCGATTGTGGTCAGGCGAGTCGGGTCTAACTCCTTGCAAAGTGCATTCAATTCTTTGTGGTTCTCTACCAGCTGCTCTGAAATGCCGCCGATCAGAATCTCATTGGACACACCCCAGAAACAAATACTCGGGTGGTTGTAATTCTGAAGAATCAGCTCTTTCATCTGTGTAATACAGTTCTGGTGTGCCTCAGGATCTTTGCTCATCACGCTGATAAACGGAATCTCAGCCCACACGATAAATCCAAATTCGTCACACGCGTCATAAAAGTCCTGCGAATGCTGATAATGCGCGAGACGGATCGTGTTTGCGCCCAGTTCCTTGATGATCCTTGCATCGTGATAATGATCTTCCCTCGTCAGCGCATTGCCCTTGTAGAGCAGATCCTGATGACGGCTGACACCGCGCAGCGGAGTCGGAACACCATTTAATATAAAGCCCTTGTCCGGATCGCATGAAAAGCTTCTGACACCCACGCGCGCTGAGA
Source organism: uncultured Lachnospiraceae bacterium (assembly GCA_947175175.1). Classification (GTDB taxonomy): domain Bacteria; phylum Bacillota; class Clostridia; order Lachnospirales; family Lachnospiraceae; genus COE1. Next base: position 17,021 of record CAMWLV010000038.1, on the reverse strand, counting down.
CCATATCATACGCTTCATTACGTCTCTGCAGCACCGCCGTAACTGTATATAAATATGGATTGTCACAGTCCCACAAAACCACGTCAGGCACATAAATTTTCACTGCTGTGTTGTCTGCCGGACGAACGCAGTATCCCACTTCTTTTCCGTCCGCATCACAAATACTATAAAGTACGGTAAAATTCTCATCCGCATCAACAACCCAGGATTCCAGCGCAAACTCAGCACCGCCGCACTGCGCGGGTGTCGCTGTAACCTTCAATCCGTTGCTGCCCCAATATGACAGCTCAAAATGCGTCTTCGGAACACTGATGAGATTCATGCCGCGATAAAGTCCGCCGTAAAAGGTAAAGTCTGCGGACTGCGGATACACATTGCTCTTGTTCTCATTGCTGCACGCCACCGCCAGCAGATTTTCCCCGTCTGGGCTGCATGCATCTGTGATATCTGCGCGGAATGTAGAGTAACCGCCCTCGTGATAGCAGATTTCCTTTCCGTTCACATATACAGTTGCCTGCTGTCCTGCTGCCGGAATATCCACAAAGACACGCCCGCCGTCCAAGGGCTGCTTCGGTGTCTCGAAAGCCTTCGCGTACCAGTAACAGCCGCGGTCATAGCTTCCGTTTCCATCATGGCCGTCCACCGCGTTCCATGTGTGCGGTAGATCGACCAGTGCCCAGTCCGTTGGAACTTTATCCGGAAGCCCTGCATTCTCCTGGATAAACCTCCATCCTTTGTTGAGATTGATGATAGTTCTCATGTAAAGTCCTCCTTTCGGTTTGTATGGCAATTACATCTTGTATTATAATTATCTAAGGAATATTTCCTTCCTCGCCTGCATGATCGATTCCATATGGCAATCTCACTAATACATTTTATAACCGCCTCATTGTATATATGTTAATTTATACAAATTTCTTTATACTATAAAATATTTTTTGTCATTTCTGCATACTTACATCATACTTTTATTTTTCTCTTTTGACGATATACGATTTTTTGTATTTTTTGCACTTTTATTATTTTGTGTTGCTTTTACCCAAAAAATGTGCAAAAATAAATAAAAATAGTTTGAATTTTTTTACAATTAAAATACACCAGGCAGGACGACTATCATATGACCTGGTGCTTGTAACTGTAAATGCACTGAATCGTAAGGAACTGTTGGAAAAGAGCTGATACATATGAAAGAAATTTTAATCCCTTTTGTACAAAACCTGTTAGAAAATAATCGTATTCCTGTCCATATCGTCACGCTCCCCTGCAAAACTGACACATGGCTGGACTGCGGACTGCGCTCCGATATCCTTCCAAACCATAGGCCTGACCATATCAACGAATACCTAAATGATTTTAAAGAAAACACTATATGTCACATAAAAGATACCTTCCAATGCGCCTACAGCATTTTCCGTATTCCCGACAGTGATACACTGATGGTATGCGGTCCGGTTCTTTTTGAGGATATACACCCTTCCCGCCTGAATAACATTGCCGTCAAAATGCAACTTCCACGAGAATTGTATGCAGTGCTGCAGAGCTATTATCTGCGTCTTGCATCGTTTCCTGCACCGGCAGTTTATTACAGTATTTTCCTGACTCTTGGCAATTGTCTGTTTGGCGAAAACCAATACGAAACGATCTATCAGGATTTAAATGAGATGGAGGAATGGTATGAATCCTACTCCCACCAGTATCGCAGTACGGGAGATTCCATGATGAATATCGAGATGATTGAGATGCGGTATGCCCTGGAGGCACAACTGCTAGATGCTGTGTTCAGCGCGAACGAAGCGAAAGCAATGGCACTTGTCTCCAAGTTGTCCTCGGTCACGCTGCCCCGCCGACTGTCCGACGAGCTGCGTGATTACAAAAATTACACCATCGCATTCAACACGCTGTTCCGGAAGAAAGCCGAAGAGGCCGGCGTACATCCAGTCCACATTGATCTGTGCTCCAACCAGCATGTCCAACTAATCGAGCAGGTTACAAGCAGGGAACAATGCTATACTGTCTGGTCAAAGATCACGCTCGATTACTGCCGACTGATCCGCAAGCATACGCTCAAAGATTACTCCCTGTTGACCCAGAAGATCATCACTTATATCAATTCCGATCTGACTGCAGATCTGAGTCTGAAGGCTATGTCCGACTGGCTGAATGTCAATGCAAGCTACCTGTCCACATTGTTTAAAAAAGAAGTCGGCATGCCTCTGACCGATTTTGTCAACCGCCAGCGCATCGAACAGGCAAAGAAACTCCTGATCGTAACGGAGCTTCCCACCAAGACAATTGCACAACAGTGCGGCATTCCTGATATCTATTATTTCAGCCGCCTGTTCAAGAAACGTACTGGAGTCACGCCGAAATTATACCGGGAAAACGCCACACGGGAACATGACCCACATCAATATAAGGATGTTGATTTTAATTGATTTATTTTACTTCGAAGGGCGTATCTTGGCCCTCCATATAATCAATCGCACACAAGATTGAATTTTCAACCATATTTGCCACTGCCTCGTCTGTGTAAAAAGCTGTGTGTGGCATCACGAGCACATTCGCATACGAGCGCAGAACGGCAAGCTGCGGATTGTTCAGCGGCTCTCCCATCCGGTTAAAATAATAGAGTCCGCTCTCCTGCTCGATAACATCGAGTCCTGCAAAACCAATCTTACCAGATTCGATGCCGGCAATCAGAGCCGATGTGTCAATCAGCGAACCCCTTGCACAGTTAATCACCATGACACCCTGCTTCATTTTTGTGATTGCTTCTGTGTCAATCATATGGTAGTTGTCCTCTGTTGCCGGAACATGCAGAGAGATAATGTCGCACTGCGCAAAGATCTGAGCAAGGCTTACATACTCTGCCATTTTTTTCACTGCATCATTCTCACAGATATCATAGGCAAGAATCCTGCAGCCAAAACCTTTCAGATGGTCAATCACCGTTTTCCCGATTTTTCCGGTTCCAATGATACCCACAGTACAATTAGAAAGTTCAATGCCTAGCTTGCCATTCAAGGTGTAATCCTGTACCGCTGCACATTCCATAATATATTTTACCTTCCGGCAGCCCATGAGCATCATCATGATTGTGTAATCCGCCACACTTGAAGGTGAATATGTGATATGGATGACACCCATTCCAAGACTCTTTGCGTATCCATAGTCAATATGGTCATAGCCAATCGTTCTGGTCGCGATGCATTTAATACCCATCTCATGCCAGCGGTCGATCATTTTTCTGTCAATCACAGTCGTAATAATATTCACCACATCAAACCCTGCAGCTTTGTCAAGATTGTCCATACATGGCGTCTCGTTCGTATACGCCCACTCCACCTGATATTTGTCACAAAAACGCTCAAAATCAGGTAATTCGTCAAAATTTCTCATACTGTATACAAATACTTTCATGCTTCTATTCTCCGTTTTCTTCGATTTTTTTCATCTGATCAAAACGCACTTTAAACTGTATCCTTTTATGACTGATATGATAAAAAAACAGCGATACCACCACAATCCCGACTGCAATTCCAAGTGCTATGATAATCGTCTCCATCGCAAATACTTTGGCGTCCGCTCCCTCTCCGTCCACGATTGCACGCATTGTATAATATAATCTTCCGCCGGGTACTAATGGTATTATGGATGGAATCAAAAAAACAGTTGCCGGCGCCTTTACAACCCTTGCCAAAACCTCCGCATAAAACGTTACTACTGCTGCCGGAATCAGATTCTGCATCAACAGGGACAACCCAGCTTCCACAAACACACAATACAAAAAAGTCGAAAGCACCCCGCCAATGCAGCCATATATAATTTTATTCCGCTTTATATTGACATTTAGACAATATCCGACCGTTCCGATCGCCGATGTCAGTATCATCACAAAATACTTTTCCCAAAATACCCCAATCATCTCAACACTCCTCCAAACATCATGATCGCAATACCAAACCCTGCCGCTATGGCAACAGCAATCATCAGCGCCTCAGCAAGCCGCAGAATACCAGTGATGATATCCCCGCACATCATATCACGAAGCGCATTCATCAGATTGATCCCTGGTATCGACAACATAATACTTCCGATCATAACCTTGTCCACATTCTGCCCGATCCCGATAACAACCGACAAACTGCAGAGAATTCCTGCTACAATTGACATAACCAAACTGTAAACTACTCGGTTTCTGTTGTGTGATGAGAAAAAATAGTCCCAAAAATACATCAGTAACGCCACGATTCCTGCCGCCAGCCCATCTCGCAGATTACCTCCAAAAAATATGGCAAATGCCGATGCCAGCAGCACATAACCAGTGATCTTTGACTTGTAGATGCGCCTCTCTTCTGGCGCCATGATCGCACAAATTTTTTGGTTGATCTCACTACATGACGGTTTCCTATCGCATATGTACCGCGACAGCGCATTCAGATCCTCAAGCTTATTCAGATCTGTCGGATGTGGATTGATACGTCTTGTAAGTGTGTAATTTTTCCCTTCTTCGGTCTTCCAGCTCAAGATAATCAAAGACAAAATGGTAAACACGTCCACGATACCTCCGCCATATGCAGTGCAAATGCGGGTGACCGTATCCTCAACCCGTAAAATCTCTGCCCCACACCGAAGCATGGTCTCCCCCATATCTAGCGCACACTCCATCACAAGTGCCGGATCTTCGCAAGACTTTTCCTTGTCCATACTTAATTCATCCTCCTGAAAAATAATCTCTAATTATTATCATATTTCATTTTGCAGGGTTCGTCTATATCTTTTATACTATATTTCCTATACATTTTTGACATTATACTCTCTCTATTGCCTTGACCGTTGTTTTTGAAAGTGTTATTATTTTAACATACAGTAAACCATGCGGAAATGATTGTACTATATTTGCATGGGGGCTTGCTCACAAAGGGCATAGCTGAGCTGTTATTTCCTTTAGTAAAAATATGTGAATAATGAGGTGTTTCAAATGAGTAAAGGTTTTAAAGACTTACTGCAAAAGGTTTATGAGTGTGACCGCAAGACGGTTGCTGTCGCTGTAGCTGAGGACGAGCCGGTATTGGAGGCTGTAAAAGCTGCAAAGGAAAAAGGCATTGCCGACGCCATCCTTGTCGGTGATGAGGCAAAGATCAAAGAGATTGCTGCCAGCATGAACATGGATCTGACAGGCTTTGAGATCATCAACGAACCAGATCACGTACAGGCTGCACACACAGCAGTCAAGCTCGTCCATGACGGTAAGGCTGATATGTACATGAAGGGGCTGATCGACACAAAGAATTTCTTGAAAAGTGTTCTCGATAAAGAAGTTGGCCTCCGCACAGGCCGGGCACTCTCCCATGTATGTGTATTTGAGATCAAGGGCATTGACCGCCTTCTGTTTTTATCTGACGTCGCATTTATGACCTATCCTACACTGGAGGACAAAGTTGCTATCATCAACAATACGGTTGAAGTCTGCCACGCATGCGGTATCGCAGAGCCAAAGGTTGCCCCTGTTGCCGCTGTGGAAGTTGTCAATCCGAAGATGCCTTGTACTGTTGATGCTGACGAACTTGCAAAGATGAACGCTGAGGGCAAGATCACAGGCTGTGTGATCGATGGACCACTCTCTATGGATATGGCGATCGACAGCGCCGCTGCTGCACACAAGGGCGGCACAGACAGGAAGATTGCCGGCGACGCCGATGTCATTCTCTTCCCTGATATTCATGCAGGAAACCTCGTATACAAGGTACTGACACACCTCTGCGAAGTCAAGAACGGCAATATCCTGACAGGTACCGCTGCACCTGTCATCCTGACATCACGCTCTGACAGCTTCGAGGCAAAGCTGAACTCAATTGCACTTGCTGCAGTTGTTGCAGAATCCATGAAGAATGCGAAATAAACTGTCATGGACTTTCTCGCTGAGCTGTTAATCGATGGTGTTGCTGATGTTGCTGACCATCTTATAAACAAAAAAGTAAATGATTATTTTACCAGGAGGAAAATTCCTCTGCTCGCTGAGAGCAGCTCGCATTTTTCTTCGAAAAAAAGGAGGAATAGAACTATGTCAATCAAAAGTTTGATTATCAATCCGGGCTCCACTTCTACCAAGATTGGTGTTTTTGAGGATGAAACCTTATTGTTTGAGGAAACCCTGAGACACTCTACCGAGGAGATTTCCCAGTATGCCACAATTTTTGACCAGAAGGATTTTCGCAAGAAAATTATTACAGATCTGTTGACTGAGAAAAATTTTGACTTAAAGTCACTGAACGTTGTTGTCGGACGCGGCGGTATGTTAAAACCAATTCCAGGCGGTACATACGCAGTGACGGACGCCCTGCTCGCAGACTTGAAGGTCGGTGTACAGGGACAGCATGCTTCCAATCTCGGCGGCATTCTTGCAAGGGAAATCGGCGATGAGATCGGCGTACCTTCTTATATTGTTGATCCTGTTGTCGTTGACGAATTGATGCCCATCGCAAGGTATTCCGGCATGGCTGAGATTCCCCGCGGAAGCATCTTCCATGCTTTGAACCAGAAGGCTGTCGCAAAGAGATATGCGGCAGAAATCGGAAAGCCTTATGAATCCCTGCGCTTAATCGTTGTTCATATGGGCGGCGGCGTGTCTGTCGGTGCACACGAGAATGGCAAAGTTATCGATGTGTTCAGCGCTTTTGACGGCGACGGCGCTTTCTCACCGGAACGCGCTGGCGGTGTTCCCTGTGGTGCACTTGTCAAACTGTGCTTCTCAGGGAAGTACACAGAGAAGGAACTCTACAGCAAGCTCATCGGCAAAGGCGGTTTCAATTCATACCTGAATACAAATGACATGCGCGAAGTGACAAAACTTGCAAACGAAGGAAACGAAAAGGCAAAAGAGGCAAAAGAGGCATTCCTGCTGCAAGTATCCAAGGACATTGGATCTATGGCTTGTGTATTAAAAGGAAAAGTTGACCAGATCATTGTTACTGGCGGTATCGCTTACGGCGAAGATGTCGTTGCTGCTCTGAAGGATTACTCCGAATGGATTGCCCCGTTTACTGTATATCCCGGTGAAGATGAACTGCTTGCACTTGCAAAAGGTGCTCTCCGTGTCATGAACGGCGAAGAGAAGCCAATGGAATATTAATTTTCAGAAACGAACTGGGTTTCAACCACCAGAATGGTTTAAACCCAGTTCGTTATTCTGCTCGGATTTAATCCCTGACCCGCATGAAACCATCATCAGCAAATCATCTTTGACTGCCAAATATTCATGATCCCTGGAATAGTCTCCACCGACTTCAATCGCCGATCAATACCAACTGTTATGTTATTACAATTCCAGATTTGACATGCGGATCGTGAAATCTGTATAGATTCCAGCAGGAATATCCTCTATAAAGCTGTACTCATTCATATCATCCTGATAGAAATTATAAACCATAACCCTGGTCTTGTCCGCATCAACAATCCAGTACTCACGCACTCCTGCAGAACGGTATTTAAAAAGTTTTGTAGTATAGTCAATCCTTCTGCTCGCAGGAGACACCACCTCTATGATCCAGTCAGGTGCACCGTTGCACCCCCTGTCATCCAGTTTGTATTCATCACAGATAATGCAGATATCCGGCTCCACATAGCTCTTATCATCAGCATTGATAAATACCCCAAAGGGAGTGATATCCACTTCGCCCTTAAAACCGTTCCTTCTGATATGTTCTCGAATCGTCGCATAGAGTTCCCCGACAATCCTCTGATGATTTCTTGTCGCCGGTGCCATATAATATACTTTTCCGTCAATGAGCTCAGCCCTCTGCCCATCCGGAAGATTATATACATCGTTTATTGTGTAAGTGTTTAATTCCGTTAATGCCATTCTTTTTCTCCTTATCTATTATGCAGCTTAAATTTCATTGGTAGACAAAGACATAGAAATCCCTGCCCTTTCTAAACATTATACCTTATTTTTCGACAAAATAAAACCCCAAAGGACAAATCCTTTGAGGTTTTATGTAAATTTTAATATTTCTATAATTACTTATTTGCAACTGCAGCCTTAATCTGTTCTGTAAGCATCGGTACGATTTTGTTCAAATCGCCTACGATACCATAATCAGCCACATCAAAGATTGGAGCTGTCTCATCCTTGTTGATCGCAACGATGATGTCAGACTCTTCCATGCCTGCCAAATGCTGTATCGCACCTGAAATACCAATTGCAAAGTATACATTCGGGCGAACTGTCTTGCCAGTCTGTCCAACCTGCAGATCCTTGCTCTTCCAGCCAGCATCCACAACTGCACGTGAGCAGCTCACTGTACCGCCGATTGCCTCAGCAAGGTCGTCAAGGATCTTGAAATTCTCCGGACTTCCCACACCACGTCCGCCAGATACGAGAATCTTTGCGTCCATGATATCCACTGTGTCTGTGAGATTCTTGACAACCTCAACGATCTCAACATACTTGTTATCCGGTGTAAATCCAGGATTGAACTCCTCGATCACAGCCTTAGCGCCTTCCTTTTTCTCCAGCTTCTGCATAACACCAGGACGTACTGTCGCCATCTGGGGACGAAAATCGGGACATGCGATGGTAGCGATCGTGTTTCCGCCAAATGCAGGACGTGTCATGAGCAGCTGATTGTGCTTCTGCTCCTTGCCCGGAACCGGGTTGATCGGGAAATCACCGATCTCAAGTGATGTACAGTCTGCTGTCAATCCCGTATGAACCCTTGCAGAAACTCTTGGTCCTAAATCACGTCCGATTGCTGTAGCACCTACAAGTAAAATTTCCGGCTTATATTTGTCGATGACAGACGCCAGTGCATGTGCATATGGCTCTGTTCTGTACTCTTTTAATTCAGGGTCGTCCACTACGATAACTTTATCTGCACCGTAAGCGGCAAGCTCATCTGCCAGGCCTTTCACATCACTTCCGACCAATACTGCTGTTACTTCTGCAGATAATTTCTCTGCAAGTCTCTTACCTTCGCCGATCAGCTCAAGGGCAATACCGCTCACCTTGTTATCTACCTGCTGTGCGAAGACAAACACGCCTTTATATTCTTCTAAATTCATGATTAACCTCCATTATAATCTAAGAGTAATATTTTTATCTATCAAAGATATTAGATAACATGCTTCTCTTTTAACTTATCCATGATGTATGCCACAGCCTCAGAAGGATCTAATGTAACCTTCTCGCCCTGTCCTTTTCTAACCTTGTCAGATGCCCTTGCAATCTGTGTCGGCGAACCTTTGAGTCCAAGATTGGAATCCTCTACATCCTTTAAGTCAGCTCTGCCCCATGTGGTGATCTCTGCTTTGTATGCATCAAAGATTCCACCCGGAGTCATATAACGAGGCTCGTTCAACTCAGCAAGCGCAGTAATCAGGCAAGGCATCTTAGCCTTTAATACGTGATATCTGTCATCATACTGACGCTCAACAATGACACTGTCACCTTCTATCTGAATCTTCTGTGCATAGGAGATGACAGGGATTCCAAGATGCTCTGAAATCTGAGGACCAACCTGCGCTGTATCACCGTCGATTGCCTGACGGCCTGTGATGATCAGGTCATACTCAAGGTTTCTAAGCGCGCCTGCAAGTGTCTGCGAAGTAGCCCATGTATCAGCTCCGCCGAGAACCCTGTCTGTCACAAGAATCCCCTTGTCTGCGCCCATGGCAATTGCCTCACGAAGCACTTCCTCAGCCTTCGGAAGACCCATTGTGACAACTGTTACTTCTGCACCGTACTGATCCTTTAATCTCAATGCTGCCTCAAGACCTGCCTTGTCATCAGGATTCATGATTGTCAGCATAGCTGCTCTATCAAGTGTACCATCAGGATTGAACTTAACGCCACCCTTTGTATCAGGTACCTGTTTAACACATACTACAACTTTCATGTTTATTCTCCTTATATTTTTCGTTTTATTTTATTCATCAACCAGAAGAACACTGCCCTTTCGTGTCCCAGTTTTTTATTTCAACAGATTGGATGAGATAACCATTCTCTGAACCTCGCTTGTTCCCTCGTAGATCTCAGTAATCTTAGCATCTCTCATCATGCGCTCAACTTCATACTCTCTCGTATAGCCGTATCCGCCATGAAGCTGAACAGCCTTTGTAGTAACTTCCATAGCCATCTCTGCCGCATACAACTTCGCCATAGCAGCCTCTACATTGTAAGAGGTCTTATGATCCTTTGTGTACTGATCTTTTGTGCATGCAGCCTTGTAAACCATAAACTGAGCAGCCTGAGCCTTTGTAGCCATATCTGCAAGCTGGAACTGCGTATTCTGGAATGCTCCGATCGCACGTCCGAACTGCTTTCTCTCCTGTACATATGCAATCGTTCTCTCAAGAGCACCCTCACCAATACCAAGTGCCTGGGCAGCGATACCAATACGTCCGCCGTCAAGTGTGTGCATCGCAATACCAAAACCCTTGCCCTGCTGCCCTAACATATTTTCCTTCGGGATACGGCAGTCTGTGAAAATCAATTCATAAGTTGACGAACCGCGGATACCCATCTTCTTCTCCTTTGTACCAAATGAGAATCCCGGTGTACCCTTCTCTACGATAAATGCAGAAATCTCTTTTGTCATTCTGCCGCGCTTCTCGATCATGCCTGTGATCGCAAAAATAACATACACATCTGCTTCCTTACCGTTTGTGATGAAGATCTTCGATCCGTTGAGAACCCACTCATCGCCTTCCAGTACAGCCTTTGTCTGCTGTCCCTGTGCATCTGTACCTGCACCTGGCTCAGTCAGACCGAAAGCACCGATCTTCTTACCGCTTGCAAGATCTGGCAGATACTTCTGCTTCTGCTCCTCTGTACCATATGTAAGGATCGGATCACAGCAAAGTGAAGTGTGTGCAGATACGATAACTGCTGTCGTACCGCAAACCTTTGCCAGCTCTTCAACACACATTGCATAAGTCAGGACGTCGCAGCCCTGTCCGCCATATTCCTTTGGAATAGGAATACCCATGAAACCAGCCTTAGCCATTTTCTCTACAGTAGCTCTTGGAAACTCCTCTGTCTCATCTACCTCGATTGCAAGAGGCTTAACCTCTTTCTCAGCGAACTCTTTGAAGAGTGTTCTCGCCATCTCATGCTCTTTACTTAATGTAAAATCCATGTTATTATTCCTCCGTTTTAAATTCACTTTGATAAACTATTTTTTACCACGAACAGCAAGCCACTGTGCCAGGCGCTGCCATGAAATCAATCATCAATTATTTCATGACAGCGCCTTGTGCACAGCGCCTTGCCATAGTATCACACACTCAATTATTTCTTAGAATAATCGTAGAAACCAGCGCCTGTCTTTTTACCAAGCTTTCCAGCACGTACCATCTTTCTGAGAAGCGGAGACGGCGCATACTTGGAATCACCTGTCTCAGCGTAGATTACTTCCATGATCGCAAGCACGATATCAAGTCCTATGTAATCGCCAAGCGCGAGAGGTCCCATCGGGTGGTTTGCGCCGAGCTGCATAGCAACATCAATGTCTTGCACACTTGCAACACCTGCTGCGTATACATTGATTGCCTCATTGATCATCGGGATCAGAATTCTGTTTACCACAAAGCCAGCTGCCTCATTAACCTCTACAGGAGTCTTGCCGATCTCTGCAGCGATACCCTTGATCTTCTCAACCAATTCTGCCGGTGTATTTGCGCCTGCGATAACCTCTACCAACTTCATTCTGTCAGCCGGGTTAAAGAAGTGCATACCAACGAGCGGACGGTCAAGACCAGCGCCCATCTCTGTAATTGAGAGGGAAGATGTATTTGTAGCGAAGATACACTCCGGTTTTACAATCTCCTGCAGCTCTTTAAATGTAGTCTTCTTGATCTCCATTTTCTCAGGTGCAACCTCGATCACGAGATCGCAGTCTGTACAGATATCCTTTAAACCTGTAACAATCTTGGCAGCAATCGCATCTGCTTTCTCCTGAGTAATCTTCTCTTTGCTTACGAGGAAGTTCAGATTCTTTAAAATCTTAGCCTTTCCACCGTCTGCGAACTCCTGCTTAATATCACATAAGCATACCTCATAACCATCTGTCATTGCAAATGCCTGTGCAATACCAGAACCCATGGTTCCAGCGCCAATAATACCTACCTTCATTGTTCGTCCTCCTTATAGATAATTATTCATTATTAACAATTCTTAAATGGCTCCTTCACCTTTTCCTTGTTCTTGTCAAGGAAGAATGCCATGCCATACTTCTGATCTTCTGTTTCGAAGCAGTCACCAAATAACTTCTCTTCGATCACGATTGCCTTGTCCATATCTACATCAAGACCTTCGTTGATTGCTTTCTTGCAGTTGCGTACTGCGATCGGCGCATTCTTTGCAATGCCTGCTGCCATCTTCTCCGCCTGTGCCATCAGCTCTTCTGCGGGGTATACAGCATTTACCAGACCGATTCTGAGTGCCTCGTCCGCCTTGATATTTCTTGCCGTGTAGATCATCTGTTTTGCCATGCCTGCACCAACAAGGCGTGCAAGTCTCTGTGTACCGCCAAATCCTGGTGTAATGCCAAGACCAACCTCCGGCTGCCCAAACACAGCATTCTCAGAACAGATTCTGATATCGCAGCTCATGGAAATCTCGCATCCGCCGCCGAGTGCAAAGCCATTTACAGCCGCAATTACAGGAATCGGGAAGGTCTCAAGCTTTCTAAACACATCATTACCTTTCTTGCCAAATGCCTCACCCTCTGCCTTTGTGAGAGTGCTCATCTCGCCGATATCTGCGCCTGCAACAAATGATTTTGAACCTGCACCTGTGAGGATCAGACATCTCACCTCATCGAGATTTACAGCGTCAAGTGTTGCATTCAGCTCGTCCAACACCTGTGAATTCAATGCATTCAAGGCTTTTTCGCGGTTGATTGTAATCTTTCCAACTGCACCGTTTACTTCATACAAAATGAAATCCATCTTCTAACTCCTTTCAACACGAGAAACAGAACTTCCAGACATTTCACCTCCCGGTAAAATGTCTCTAGAAGTTCTCTCTATGTTTTTATGCCTCATATTTTTTAACTACTGTAGAGCAGCCCATGCCGCCGCCAATACACAATGTAGCAAGACCTGTCTTAGCGCCCTTTGCCTCCATCTCATGGAGCAGTGTAACTAAGATACGGCATCCTGATGCTCCTACCGGATGTCCTAATGCGATTGCTCCGCCGTTTGGATTCAGCTGCTTATCCACATCGATGCCTAAATCTCTTCCCACTGCGATCGACTGTGCTGCAAATGCCTCATTTGCCTCGATAATGTCAAAATCCTCAATCTTCATACCAGTCTTAGCCATCACCTTCTTGGTAGCTGCAACAGGTCCAATACCCATAACCTCAGGTCTCACGCCCGCAAGCGCACCTGCAACCCACTCAGCCATAGGAGTCACGCCCAATTCCTTAGCCTTCTCCTCACTCATAACCACGATCGCAGCTGCACCATCATTAATACCTGATGCGTTTCCTGCTGTAACATACTTATCCTTGTTGATCGGACGAAGCTTCGCCAGGCCTTCCATTGTAGAACCTGCTCTTGGTCCCTCGTCAACCTTGAACTCTACCATCTCTTTTTTCTTCTTAACCATTACAGGTACGATTTCTTTGTCAAATGCGCCTGACTTCTGAGCCGCCTCAGCTTTCTGCTGGCTCTTTAACGCAAACTCGTCTAATTCCTCACGTGTGATCTTCCACTCATCGCAGATATTGTCTGCTGTCTGAATCATGTGGTAGTTATTGAATGCATCCCACAATGCGTCGTTAACCATTGTATCCACCAATGTACCATTGTTCATTCTATAGCCAAAACGTGCATTAGGAAGTGCAAATGGAGCCATAGACATATTCTCCATACCACCTGCCACTACAACATCCGCATCGCCTGCTAAAATCATCTGAGCAGCCATGTTTACACAGTTCAGACCAGAACCGCACACAACATTGACAGTAACTGCCGGTGTCTCAATAGGAAGCCCTGCCTTGATGGAAGACTGACGAGCCACATTCTGTCCCTGTCCAGCCTGGATAACGCATCCCATATATACATGGTCAACCTGATCAGGAGCTACTCCCGCTCTGTTTAAAGCTTCCTTAATTACGATAGAACCAAGTTCTGCTGCCGGTGTTGTGCTGAGTGAACCGCCCATTGTACCGATTGCTGTACGACATGCACCTGCTAATACAATTTTCTTTGCCATTATCTTTTCCTCCATACTTATGATACTCTCATAATGGGGTTCTGTAGTCCATACATCCACCCATCAGTTTCCACGTGACTGCGATTTTTATTACAATAGCTGTGAATTATTGAAAAATGCACAAAAAAATATTGCAAATTCTCCCAATACAGCTTTTCGTTATGCAAACATTTTGTGCAGTATTCAAAATTTGCCCACTTATTGCATCTATCGCAATCATTGTGCTTATTTTATCACATTGTTAAAAAAAAAGCAATCTATTTGTCTTTTGATATTTGTTACAATATTAACGAATTTTGCTTGTAAAAATTATCCATTATTATCTAATACACTTCTATTTCGAACTGCCGCATCTGCCTTTTATTGTGCATTTCTCCCATTTGTTATAATTTACGTATACCTTACAATTTCAAATCCTGTCCGCTACTCTGCGGAGCCTGGTATTACAGGGTCTTTCATGTCGTATTTCCGATCCCACTCCTTTGTGAAATCATCCCGCTCGACCTCGCATCTGTGAGCACTCAGAAATCCCGCCAGCTGGTAAAAATCAACCCATATCTCATTGTTTCCATCCTTCTGTGACTCGTCAAAAATCAACTGCAGTCCTACATGAAGGTGCACTGTCTCGATATTATTCACATTCTCCTTGTCGCTGTAGCCGGTATGCCCCATATAGCCTATCACATCTCCTGCAGTGACATAGTCCCCCTCCTTGAGTCCTTCCGCATAAGGTCTATTCTGCCGAAGGTGCGCATAGTAATAATACCGCTTTCTGTCAAAACTGCGGATACCGATGCGCCACCCGCCATATCGATTCCAGCCGAGCGCCTCCACATATCCCGACTCCACTGCTATGATCGGCGTGCCGATGAGCCCCATCATGTCATGTCCAAGATGCTGCCTCTTGTAGCCGAAATCCCTGCCCACGCCGAAGTCATCATAATCCTGGTAAGAAAATCCGGCTGCGATCGGCGAAAACGCTTTTAGTCCATACTTATTTTGATATGTACCGTTCTCGTCCTCTATCTCATACTCCCCAACCATTCCGCCAAGCACCGCAGAGTACGCTTCATAATAATAGGAAAAGTACTGGTACTTTTCATTGAGCGCCGTCTCTGTCAACTCTCCTGATGTGAGTTTTGCTGCAGCCTCATCAATATATTCTGTTGACTTACTGCTAAATTCCCCGCCTCCACGCACAGCGGCATATGCGAGCAATGTAATCCAGTCAAGATGTATCTCTGACTTGTACGAGTCTATGTCCATAAGACATGCCTTTTTCATGGCTTCCTTCGATGCGTTAAAGTCCACCCATTTAATAAAATTATCCTGTGTCTGACTGACCTCCTGCGTCTTATTTTCATACAGAAAAATCCCCGCTGCCAGCACAAACGTCATCAAGACCAGGCATGCCATCATTTTACTCTTCACACGATCACCATCACCAAAACATTATCTGTTTATTCTATGCGCCGCGAAATGAATATATACAAACAGGCACCAAATACAGTGCCTGTCCGCAAATCCCTATTTAATTTTCCGGTTCTATAAGGCCATAAGTATTTCCCTTACGCTTATAAACTACATTCACCTCATCTGTTTCCGCATTGCAGAATACAAAGAAATCATGTCCGAGAAGCTCCATCTGAACGCATGCGTCCTCCGCATACATCGGTTTGATATCAAACTTCTTGGTACGGACAATCCGCACTTCCTCGTCATCCCCATCATAATTGTTCTCTATGAAATCGGTTCTAAGACTTGCCGCACCTGCCTGCTGATCTGCCCGGAATTTGTTTTTATATTTCTTTAACTGCCGCTCGATCACTTCCGCTGCAAGGTCAACGGATACATACATGTCATTGCTCACCTGCTCGGAACGAATGATATTTCCTTTGACAGGAATGGTAACTTCAATCTTCTGGCGCTCCTTCTCAACACTTAATGTTGCGTGTACCTCCGTTTCTGGCGTGAAATATTTCTCCAGCTTGCCGATTTTGTCTTCAACTGCTGCCTTTAACCCAGGCGTTACATCGATGTTCTTACCACTGATAATAAATTTCATTCTGTCCACATCCCTTCGCACTTAATTTCTCAATTAAGTTTATCCTCTTAATTGTATTTTGATTATACCATATCCCTATTTTTTTTCCAATATCTTTTGTAATTTATTATAAAAATTTTGAATTTCCCTGTCTTTTTTTAGACATTTTTCAACATTCTCAAATTTTCTCCGATGTCAATGCATTTATAATAAATTTTCCTCAAAAATATAATTTTCGTTCATTTTAACAAAACATCATTTCTCTTTTCATCCATATGTTTTCCACAAGAAAACCCGTTCATCTCTGTGGATAATGTGGATAACTTAGTGTATAAGTCGATTTATCAGCACTTTTTTCTTTTTTCAATGTGGATAAGTTGTGAACATATGAAAAAATGACTGTTGTGTCATTAAAAAATGACCCTATTTTTTTGTGCATTTTTCCTACGCGCAATCTGCATCAGTTATTTTCAAACAGCTCCTAAACAGAAAGGTGGATAACCACTGTTACCCACCCGAAAATTGACTTATACAAAATTTCTTAGAAAATTCTTCTCACAGATAAAACATTTCGATATGATGCGCTGGAAACGATAATTCCAGTCTTGGATGTACTGGCATGTACAATCTGTCCGTTGCCGACATATAGACCTACATGGCGCGAATAGCATACGGTATCGCGTGGCTGTGCATTGCTTAATCCTCCGACATCGTTTGCCTGGGTTCTCAAAGCTGAAGAGGAATGCGGCAGGG
>CAMWLV010000037.1 GCA_947175175.1 uncultured Lachnospiraceae bacterium | reverse complement strand
TCTTTATTGATTGTACAGAAAGATTTTTAAAACAAACTAGGATTTTCTACTATAACGGTGCGTCCGATTCCGGTGTTTGCTATGGGTTTCTTTGCGATTGCGCCTGGGACACAGACAAGATTGATAAAAAAATATAAGGGATGTTTGGAAGAAATTAATCATGATAATCATATCTGCCGGGTGAGACTTGATATAATTTGGGACAAGGATTACAGGGAATATTCGTTTCCACAGTTTAAATATTTAATCTATTCCAATGATAGTGAATTGGATTTTAACAATAAGTTTACAATGAAACAGGCATTGTGTGTATCTGTTGAATTTGCTGATGAATATATGACCAGATTTCAGACTATTTGGGGGTGTCTTAAGAAAAAGATTCAGGAGAGTATTGTTGAATCAAAGTTTGTGAAATTTGATTCAATGGTTTCTGCACTTGCCGAACGGGTTCAGGGCATCAGCAAATATAAGGCGCAGGCTATGTGTGAAGTGGTTTTGTCATCAGTTGACGCATATCGAAGGAATTTTTCGAGAACAAATGCTTCGATAATGAGGGAGCGTCAGATGCAGAATGGTGAGACTGAATATCAATTTAATGTTGCTATAAGTACCTACTTTAATTGGGTAGAAAACGGTTTGAAACACATTGTTTCGGAAGCCAAAAGTGGCGAATTATATATCATTAATTCAGGTGCAAAAGAAACGAAACGTTACAGTATTATTTTGGGAATACTTGAGGCTATGGATGTTCTTGGTTTTTCTATGATTGGCGGAGCAGATAGTCAATTGTATATCTACATTAGCCAAATAAGACCATTACAAAATATTATAAATAATCCAAGTGGGTACAAAAACAGACTGTTAGATATGGTATCGGAGAGACATCTGATTTCTGTTAAGATGTTGGCATACATTTTTGAAAATGATTTTAGTAGTGCGGAGATTTGGGATGTGTTGGAGGATTATTTTGTAGGCAAGATTCCAGATAAGGTTAAGATGGCTTGTATAAAGGATAATCTGAATATATATTTTCAGGATTAGGAATAAAAAGAGTAGTAAGTGATGAATGTATATAGGAAGGACACAGGTATACCAATGAAAAACACAAGCATTTTTAAGCAGCTGCTAATGCCAATGATAGCGATCGTATGTGCACTGGCAATTTGTCTGACAGGAATTGTTGCAGCTATTTTCGTGAAATCTTATAAAAAAGAGCTATACGGCAGGAGTCAGGACAAGTCACAGCTTGTATCCGGTGAGATTGCCACGTTCTTGGAGGGAGCCTATGGGATTACGGAGGAGCTGTCTGTAAATCCCAGTATTTTGACGATGGAAACCGATGTGCAGACGCCGATTCTGGAGGACTGTGTACGGCGCAATCCTTACTTGGAACTGCTTTACATTCAGGGGAAGGACGGAATGCAGACAGGGCGTTCTTCTGGTGAGCTGGCTGACCGTTCTACAAGATGGTGGTTTGTGCAGACAGTGGAGGAGCAGAAGGCATTTGTCTCAAAATCATATTATTCTGTAAACACGGGAATGCCCTGTGCCTCGATCTTTTTTCCTATGTATCAGGAGGAGGCGTTTGTCGGAGTTTTCGCGGTGGATCTGAGGCTGGATTATCTGCAGAGTCTGATCGAAGAATTTTCGGACGTGGAAAACGGGGAGTACTCCTTTGTGATTGACGGGGAAGGTGTTGTGGTTGCCCACCCTGACAGCACCCAGATTGAGGAGCTTTACAATTACAAGCTGATGACAAAGACGGTGTCCAGCAAGGATGCAGCGGGGCAGCCGCTTGTTGATGCGGATGGAAATATCATGACAGAGGAGCAGCCAATATCAGTCTCCGAGGATTATCAAAAGATTATTTCGGATGTTATGGCTGGCAATACTGGAAGCTGTGAGATGAGGAATGAAGGCGAATCGTATATTGTAAGCTATGCATCAATAACGCTCAAAGGAGAGTCAGACTCATGGTCCGTCATAACGCTTCACAGGGAGAAAGCAGCGATGGCACCAGTATACCGGATCATTGCGGTCGCGGCAGCGGTAGCGTTGGTTGTCATTGCGGTGGCAATTTTGGTCACTGCACTGCTGGCGCGCAAGCTGACGATGCCGATTGTATCCATTACAGACCTGATCGGGAATGCCTCTGATGGTGATTTCACAGTGCAGGCAGTGGAGAACAGTAAGAATGAGATTGGTATTCTTGCAAAGAGGTTTAACAAGATGACTGGAAAGATCTCTGCAATTTTGACCAAGATCGCTATCATTACCGGACAGGTTGTGGAGAACGCCAATTATTTGAAGCAGATAGAGGAGGGAATGGATGCAGCCAGCCGTGCAGTTCGGGAAATATCGGAGGGCTCGGAGGAACAGGATACCGATGTGCAGCAGGTTGTCCTGCAGGAGGAAGAGCTGGGGAATAAGTTCGAACAGCTGCAGCAGAAGAGCGGAATTCTTTTGGCAAATGCACAGAGTACGATTGCTTCCGGGGAAAGTGGAATGCAGAGTGTTGAGGAGCTTAAGAAGCAGAATGAGACGGCTTCAAGAGGAATGGCGGAAGCATATACCAGGATTGCGGCATTGGAAGAGCAGTCGCAGAAGATTTCGGGAATTTTAAGTACGATTGATGAGATTTCTTCCCAGACGGAGCTGCTTGCCCTGAATGCGTCCATTGAGGCCGCTCGCGCGGGAGAGCATGGAAGAGGATTTTCGGTGGTGGCGGAGTCGATCGGAAAGCTTGCGGCTGACTCGTCTGCTGCAACTGCGGATATCGAGAAGATCATCAAGGAGCTGTGCAGGGATATATCAGATACAGTTGCCAATATAGAAGCGATTCGCGCAGGTGTGGACGGACAGACGCAGGCGGTAGATAAGGTGCAGGAGACTTTTGCAGATTTCCGTATGCTGGCGGAGAAAACAAGGGAATCTGTCGGAAGTATGGAGGAGTTGATTGTGGAGATGTATCAATGCGACCGCTCTGTTGTGAGTGCGGTAGAGCGGATCCGCAAGATTTCCGCGAATACAGAAGAGCTGACCAGAAGAGTGGCGGATTCCCTGGAGGAACAGCTGGGCGGAATCAGAACGGTAGCGCATCACATTGACAATTTGTCAAAGGTTTCAGAAGAAATGGAGCAGGAGATGACAAAATTTAAGCTATAGCAGCAATGCTGTACTAGGTTGACAGCAGGGTGTGAAAGCGTTAAAATAAATCCACAAAGGGGGCTTTATATGAAGCAAAAATTAGATAGGACTCTGGGGATGTATTCTGCACTGATGATCAGCATCGGGACAATGATTGGTTCCGCAATCTTTGTCCTGGCGGGCACAAGCTATGCGACAGCGGGGCCGGGCGCCTCGCTTGCTATTTTTCTGGCGGGTATTGCGGCGGTGTTTACGGGCTTGTCCTTTGCGGAGCTTGTGACAGTCATACCAAAGGCGGGCGGCGGTTATGTCTATGTGAAGGAGGCGACCGGCAATAACATTATCGGTTTTATCTGCGGATGGGGATTCTGGCTGGGATATGCGATGTCGTGTGGTTTGTTCGCACTGGGATTCGGAAATTTTATCAATTATATTTTCCCGTTCATTCCGCAGATGGTGGCAGCTTATCTGCTCGTGGTTTATGTTATGTTCACGAATATCAAGGGAACCAAAAGCTCCGGTACGCTGCAGAATGTGATCACGACGCTCTTAATCGCATTGCTGGCTTTATATGTCATTGCCGGCATCTTTCATATTGATATGGAGAATCAGAAGCCGTTCACACCGCAGGGAATGTCAGGTGTATTTAATGCGATGGGATTTCTGTATATGACCTATATCGGATATGGGTTGATCACGACGGCGAGTGAGGAGGTTATCGATCCGGAAAAGACGATTCCGAAGGCTATCCTGATTTCTATTGCAGCCGTTATTGTGATAAAAACTTCGGTATTTTTCATAGGGTGTGGTATCATTCCGTGGCAGCAGCTTGTGCCGGAGGTTACGAGCACGCCTATGATCGACACGGCAGTCCATATGGGAGGGGCGATTGGGGGCTATCTGTTTGCCTTTGCTGGAATCCTTGCAACACTTTCCTCGATCAATACGGCAGTGATGGCGTCTTCGCGGACTTCTTTTGCAATGGCGAGGGACCAGCGTCTGCCAAGTTTGTTCAAAGCGATCAATAAGACGACCAAAACACCGGTTTTTTCGATCGTGGTGTCTTCGATTATTGTATTTATCGCAGTTTCGATCAGGGATTTGGAGCATATTTCGACAGTGACCAGCATCTTTTCACTGACAGGCTACAGCCTTGTCAATGTGGCGCTGATTATCTTTCGAAGGAAAATGCCGGAACTTGAGCGGAAATTCCGGGTTCCGCTTTTCCCGCTTACACCGCTGCTTGGAATCGGGCTGAATCTGTTTCTGATCGTCAATCTTGCCATATCAGACCGACCAGCGCTGATTATTGCGGTGTCCGTGATCGGTATTGGCATATTGTATTATTATCTGGTTATGCCCAAATTAAAATATGCATCAAAAGGCATTTCTATTGTCGATGTGCCTGAGATCAAGGAACAGAAAAAGGACAATAGGAAAAATGAGATCATCATACCTGTGTCAAATCCGAATACGGCGGAGGGCCTGTTGAATTTCGGCAGAAAGATCGCGCTTGCTGAGGAGAGTACAACGGTGGTTCCGGTGAAAGTCAATGTTTTTCCGGATAACCTGATCATGATGGCGGACTATGATACCATGATGCAGACTATGAGCATGCAGGACAGTGTTGTCCAGATGCTTAAGGAATATGAGTCTGATCCATGTATGCGGCCAGTGCTGATCAACTCGACCAATGCTTTTCACGCGATCATGTCAGTGGTGAAGAAGGAGAAAAATCCGCTTGTGATCATGGGATGGCACGGTTCAGGACTGGTAAAATATATGTATGGAAATATAACATACCAGATGCTTCAGGAGGCGCCTGCGGATGTCGGGATTCTGCGCATGAATGGTCAAAATACGGAATTTCAAAACATTCTGTTTCCCTATGGTGGCGGAAAGTATTCCAAAATGACTGCAAAAGTGGTCAATCGAATTGCCAACGGATATGGTGCGAAGATCACGCTCCTGAATGTGGTAGACCACGAGGAGGATATCGAGAGCACTAGGGAATATCTGGACAAATCGGCTGCGAAATTTGACCAGCCGACGGAGATCATGGTATGCTGCGGTGATTTGATCGAGAAGGTTGTGGAATACTCTCACCAGTATGACCTGATTGTCATGGGGGCTTCTCTTGACTGGGGAATTCAGGAGGTCGTGACGGGATTTCGTACAGACAAGATTATGGAGCAGGCAAAGTGTTCTGTATTGATTATCAAGAGTTATGATATCTTTTTGCAGAGAACGAAAGTGAGGGGTATCATACATAAAACGAGAAGGGCAATTCATCAATAAGTGTGTATTAAAGTGAATAAAGGTACTGATAATAAGGCTGATGTAATGTATGAAATATATATTACATCAGCTTTTTTATACGCACTTCTCTCGTTTGACAGATAGCATTTTCCCTACAGTTTCTTAGCCGTATTGCATATTTTAACAGCAAATTCCACATACTAAGCAAAATATATGTAAGATTAATCGTAACGATTATGGAGGAACCATGGAAAAAGACTACAGTAGGTTATGGACATTATTCAAGTCTATGTTTGTGCTAAGTGCCGGCACATTTGGCGGCGGATTTGTGATCGTTTCTCTGATGAAAAAGAAATATGTGGAGGAGTTGAAATGGCTGGAGGAAGATGAGATGCTTGACGTGACGGCGATCACGCAGTCCGCACCGGGACCGCTTCCAGTCAATGCATCTGTCATTATCGGCTATCGGATTGCCGGGGTGGTGGGTTCTCTGACAGCAATATTTGGAACAATACTGCCGCCGATGGTTATTATCTCGGTCATTTCCCTGTTTTATGAGCATTTTCGCACCGATTCTTATGTTGCCACGGCATTGCAGGTCATGCGTGCAGGGGTTGCAGCGGTGATCTTTGATGTCGTGCTCAATCTGGCAGGAAACGTGGTGAAAACAGGGCGGATCTTATATATGACAATGATGGTAGTGGCGTTTGTGGCTGCTTATCTATTTGATGTCAGCGCAATGATCATTATTTTTATCTGTCTTGGAATCGGACTGGTTGACCTGTTTCTTGTCCTAAAAAATAAGAAGGGAAAGGTTATAAAGACTGAAAACAAAACGATATCAAACAAGAAAGGAAGGGTATAGGCAATGCTGTTGGTCAAACTGTTTTTTTCTTTTATCTGGGTTGGATTGTTCAGCGTGGGAGGCGGATACGCGGCAATTCCGCTGATTCAGGAGCAGATTGTAACGATTCATAAGCTGATGACAATGGAGGAATTTTCGGATCTTGTCACCGTGGCGGAGATGACGCCGGGACCAATTTCCATCAACTCAGCGACTTTTGTAGGAATGCGGACGGCGGGAGTTTATGGAGTCCTTCTCTGTACGGTTGGCTGCATTATTCCGTCGTTTTGCATATGTCTTACTTTGGCACACTATTATTACAAATACCGCACTGTGAGCGGCGTGCAGATAGTACTTGGATCATTGCGGCCGGCAGTTGTGGCGTTGATCGCCTCGGCGGGAGCGTCGATTTTGATGCTGGGGCTGTTTCAGGCGGAGCTTCACGATATCGTGTTTCGTCATATTCGAATCGTTGAACTTGGTATTTTTATTGGAGCGCTGGTAATACTTAGAAAATATAAAGTGAACGCAATAACGATCATTCTGGGAAGCGGTATTGTAGGTACGTTGGTATATGGTTTGACAGGAGCGATATAGAAGTGAAAAACATCAATGCAAGTTCTGAATAATTACAGCAAAATGCAATAGGAAAGATTTAGGAAAAAACAAAAAGGGAGAACACTATGGGCGTTAATATGGATCAAATTTTTGAACAACAGGATTATTATGGGATTCGTCTTGAGAGTATCGGCGGGCTGGGGGCGAATCTGTGCGGGAAAATGGTGGGCGAGCTGGCAGTCAGATATCTGAATCTCAACAGTGCCGGATTTTCCAGTTACGGTTCTGAGAAGACAGGAACTCCAGTGAAAGGTTATATCCGCTTCTGTCCGCCGGATCAGGAAATCAGGGTGCATTCCCCTGTCGTAAATCCAGATCTGCTGGTCATTTTCCATCAGGCGCTGATGCGTGACCAGAGTGTGTGGAAAGGGTGCAGTGATAAGACAAATGTAATCATTGCCATGGATCAGGGACAGGAGGAAGGTGTGATGCAAAATTTGCCCAATAACATTGGCTGCTGCTATGCAGTTAATGCCCGCCAGATCGCGATGGAGACGAAATCGCGCATCAATGTGGTGATGTTGGGGGCGATGGCAAAGGTGATGGGATTTGTGGAATTGGAAAGTGCCCGTCAGATCTGTCGGGATAATCTCGGCAGAAAATATCCGTCGGCGCTGGAAGGGAATCTGAAAGGACTGGAACAGGGCTATGAACAGGTGCAGCAGTTATCAGAAACTGCGTCTGGTATAACTGGGAAAGTGAGGGATATTTGCAGTGACAATAAGTGTGGGGCAGGAAATCCAGGCTCTGAAAATAAAAACACAGTTTCAGTAAACGATCAGGAATGGGGATATGCGACAGCGCCGATTGGCGGTGTAAATCCGCGGTTCGGCAGCACCGTGACAGCAGATTTGTCCCCGTCAAGACAGGGTTACATTCCGATTTTTTTAAAAGAGCGGTGTATCAACTGTGGTCTATGTGATTCCACTTGCCCGGATATGGTGTTTCAGTTTGCAAAAGGCACATTCAAAGACAGGGAGATGATGGTCAACCAGGGTCTGGACTACTATCACTGTAAGGGCTGTATGCGCTGTGTGGACGTGTGTCCGGTCAATGCACTGGTGCGGGGTACCGAAGCGGAGAATCTGGATAAAAAATACTTTTTGCCAAATCAGGATATGCTGCGCACACCAGATCATTATGTGAAAGCAGGACCAGATGGTTATATCACCTCGGAGTCTTACCTGACAGAGAAAAGGATCGAAGGAGGAGAGGTGTAAATGATATCAAATATCACAGAAAAACAGGTAATGGAATATGCGAGCGGCAATGAGATGGCTGCGATCGCGGTCAAGCAGATTGGCTATGATTTGATGGGGTACTATCCGATTACGCCTTCCACGCAGATCGCAGAAAACCTTGATGAGATGCGCGCTAAGGGAGAGACTGATCTTGTTATGATCGCCGCGGAGGGTGAGCACAGTGCGGCGGGAATCTGTTACGGTGCATCGGTCGGCGGCGGCAGGGTCATCAACGCCACCAGCGCGAATGGTCTCCTATATGCCTTGGAGCAGTTTCCTGTGCAGTCTGGGACGCGGTATCCGATGGTGATGAACGTGGTGTGCAGGACGGTTTCTGGTCCGTTATCCATCAAGGGAGACCACAGTGATATCATGTATCTGCTAAATGCAGGCTGGCCGATACTGTTTGCCCATACAGTGCAGCAGGTCTATGATTTCAATATCATTGCATTAAAGCTTGCAGAGCAGGTACGTCTTCCGGTGGTGGTGGCGTATGACGGATTTTTTACCAGCCATCAGAAAAGGCGGTGTCTGCGGTTTGAGGATGACAAGGTCGTCCGACAGTTTATCGGACCAAAGAGGGAAGCATATCCTTTCCTGGATCTGGCGAATCCGATCACAGTGGGTTCCTATATGAATGAGCCGGATTTGATCAACAACCGTTATCAGCTCCATCTTGCAATGAGCCAGGCAGATGACCTGATTCCGAAACTTTTTGCGGAATATGCTGCACTCTCTGGAAGGGAATATGGCAAAGTGGAAGGGTATTTCAGGGAAGATGCAGAGGAGCTTCTGGTGCTTCTGGGTTCCTCTTACGAGACGGCAAAAGAGGGTGTGGACAAAATGCGCAGAAACGGAAAAAAAGCGGGTGCAGTGACGTTAAATGTGCTGCGTCCGTTTCCAGAGAAGGAGTTGTTTTCGGCATGTAAACCCGCAGATACCATGTTGGTAGCTGACAGACAGGACAGCTACGGCGCCAGGGGCGGCAATCTTTCACTGGAAGTGCGTGCCATGATGCAGAAATTTGGCGGTCACGCGAAAATAAAGAGCCTGGTTTATGGGCTTGGCGGGAAGGATTTCTTTGCGGAGGATGTGGAGCGGATGCTTGACTTTGCAAGGGATTCGGAGACACCTGATTTTGACTATTATGGAGTGAATCCCGGTGTGGGTTCGCAGGTAATGGATCAAGGAGGCTTTTTTGCACCTCTCACAAAAGAAAGAACACAAATCGGTGCAACGGTTGTGCAGAGGGAGGCATCAGGAGAGGTGCAGGTAGAGGGAGGCAGCCTGAATGCGACAGCTGCTGTGCCCAAACGCCTTGCGCCGGGGCATGGCGCCTGTCCGGGCTGCGGTATTCCGGTTAATCTGAATCTGCTGCTGCGGGCAATCGAGGATCCGGTGGTATTTCTGTTTCAGACAGGGTGCGGCATGATTGTCACAACGGGTTATCCAAAAACAAGTTTTAAGGTTCCGTATCTTCATAATTTGTTTCAGAACGGCGCAGCGACACTCAGCGGTCTTGCAGAGATTTGTTACAGGAAGCAGAGAAAGGGAGAACTGCCATCAGGAGATATTATTTTTGTCATGGTAAGTGGGGACGGCGGTATGGATATCGGCATGGGTTCAGCACTTGGCACGGCGCTCAGGGGACACCGGCTTCTGCTTTTTGAATACGACAATGGCGGTTATATGAACACTGGTTATCAGCTGTCTTACTCGACACCGAAAGGGGCGAGAAGTTCCACGTCGCATATCGGTGTAAAACAGTATGGAAAGACTTTTTTCCATAAAGATATGCCCCGGATTATGGCGGCTGCGGGAATTCCGTATGTGGCAACAGCAGCGGAATCCAATCCGACAGATTTTATCAAAAAGGCGGCAAAGGCGGCATTTTATGCCAAGACGGAAGGAACGGCGTATCTCAAAGCGTTGTCGGCGTGTCCTTTGAACTGGAACGACAATCCGGCGACGGAACGGAAAGTGATCGAGGCGGGTGTAAACTGTTGTTTTTTCCCTCTCTATGAGATTGAGCAGGGGACAACACGGCTGAGTTATACGCCAGATGCGATGGGCAAAAAGATTCCTGTCACCGACTGGCTTGCGATGATGGGGCGCACGAAGCATCTGTGCAGCGACGAATACCGGGAAGTCGCGGAGAGCCTGCAGAGGGAAATTGATCGGAGATATCAGCGGTTAAAATTGGAAGCAGAAGCAGGAAGTAAAGGATAGATGTTGTATTTTATGCAGATATTGTGGTAATATTATAAAGAAATCAGCGACCATGTCCAAAAGCGTCGGCACATTTTGTCAATATCATTCAGACGCTGGAATTTAAAATTTTCAACAAGAGAGAATAAGGAACTGGGGTATAAAAATGGCACAGAATGCAAAAGAAAACCTGATTACACAGCCACCAGCGCGAAGTTTGTTTTTCTTCGCGCTTCCGATGATTATCGGAAATTTATTTCAGCAGTTTTACAATATGGCAGATTCCATTATCGTGGGAAATCTCGTAGGAGAGGATGCGCTTGCGGCAGTAGGGGCATCTTATTCCTTTACGACGGTTTTTATCATGATTGCAATCGGCGGCGGAATCGGTGCGTCAGTGCTGACGAGCCAGTATCTCGGCGCCGCGCATTACAGGGAGATGAAAAGTTCGGTGTACACGTTTCTGATCACTTTTGCGGTATTCAGTACATTGCTGGCGATACTGGGGTTTATAGTCAATCCGACAGTGCTCAGGCTGTTAAAGACACCGGACAATATCATGGCGGACGCGGTCTCGTATCTGCAGATTTATTTTGTGGGACTGCCGTTTATGTTTATGTACAATATTTTATCCGCGAATTTCAATGCACTGGGACGGTCAAAGATACCGCTGTTTTTGTTGATTTTTTCGTCCATATTAAATATTATATTAGACTTGTGGATGGTGGGCAGCCTGAAACTGGGTGTCGCCGGGGCGGCGGTCGCGACAGTGATCGCGCAGGGAATAGCGGCGTTGATCTCGTTTGCTATCTTGATGCGGCTGTTGTCTGCTTATGCGGTTGAGGGAAGGGTGCAGCGGTTTTGCGGAGACATGTTTGCCACAGGTGTCAGGGTTGCGATTCCGTCAATCGTACAGCAGTCGATCGTGAGTATCGGCATGCTGCTCACACAGTCAGCAGTCAATCAGTTTGGTTCTTCTGCGCTTGCGGGATATTCTGCCGGAACGCGCCTGGAATCGCTCTGTATCGTGCCGATGATCGCAACAGGAAATGCAATGTCTACCTTTACGGCGCAGAATCTTGGTGCAGGAAAGCCAGAGCGTGTGCATGAGGGCTACCACGCGGCATATGGTATCATTATTGGTTTTGGGGTGCTGTTGATTGCGGTTTCCCAGCTTTTTTATGATCCGATTATATCTGCCTTTGTAGAGCAGGGCGAGTCGGCGGTGGCGTTTGAGACTGGGACGGCCTATTTTCGTTTTATTGGATTCTTCTTTTCCTTTTTGGGCTTTAAGGCGATAACGGATGGGATTTTGAGGGGCGCAGGGGATATCAAGGTGTACATGCTTGCGAATCTGATCAACCTTGCGATCCGCGTCGCAGTGGCGCAGCTGTGTTCGCCGGTCTGGGGAATCCAGCTGATCTGGTACGCAGTTCCCATGGGCTGGACGGCGAACTATCTGATCTCTTATATCTGGTATCGCACAGGAAATTGGAAAAAGAGGAACTTATTGGAGAAATAAGTGAATAAAACAATTGCCAAAATATAGAAATAGAGTATAATGGTTGATAGCAGTTATTTAATAAAACGTGGCAAAGAGAATAGGAGAATAGAATGATGGCAAACAAGTATGCAGGAACACAGACAGAGAAGAATCTTGAGGCTGCTTTTGCAGGTGAGTCCCAGGCGCGCAACAAGTACACATATTTTGCTTCTGTTGCAAAAAAGGAGGGATTTGAGCAGATTTCCTCGATTTTCTTAAAGACAGCTGACAATGAAAAAGAGCATGCCAAGATGTGGCTCAAGGAACTGCAGGGCATTGGCAGCACGGCGGAAAATCTGGATGCAGCGGCAAACGGCGAGAACTATGAGTGGACAGATATGTATGAGGACTTTGCCAAGACTGCCGAGGCGGAGGGATTTCCTGAATTGGCGGCGAAGTTCCGCGCAGTGGGCGAGATTGAGAAACATCATGAGGAGAGATACCGCGCACTGCTGAAGAATGTGGAGGCGGCAGCTGTATTTGAGAAGAGCGAGGTCAAGGTATGGGAGTGCCGCAACTGTGGACATATTGTAGTCGGCACTAAGGCGCCGGAGGTTTGTCCAGTGTGCAATCACCCACAGGGCTATTTTGAGGTGCATGCGGAGAATTACTAGTACCGCATTGCGCAAACAGCAGGTGCTGTATTCGCCGTTATTTGCGCAATGCGGTACTATGGAGTCAGGAATCGTAGGGAAGTCTGATATAAAGCGGGATAATGCGTTATATCAGACTTTTTTGTGCTATTGTATTGTTTCTGTCTATGTGTTATCATGGAAAAGGCGGAAATGGTTCATGACTATAGAATCATTCTGGTGAACAAATTGTAAGATGGAGGAATTTTGTATTTATGAAAATAAAGCGGAAATTGAGACAAACTGCTGCATTGATTCTGGCATTCAGCATGTTGGGCGGCTGTGCGGTGCAAAAGCCGGAGGAAGAGATAGATGCCGGCAGGACAGAGCAGAGTGCAGACAGGGCATCAACAGTGGGGCAGACGGAGCAGGATCCCGGGGTGTCATCGGAAACAGGAGAACAGCAAAATGCCCTTTACGCAGGCGGACGTCCGCAGTTGATACAGACTTCTGTTCAGAACAATACAGTCAGTGTGACACCCGGCGTAGCACCCTATACGGTGGACGCAGACCTTGGCAATGTCGAGAATCTGTGGCAGTTTTACTCGCTGCGGCAGAATCAGGAGATGGCGGATCAACTGGCAAAGAACGGCTTTGTCGTGTGTGGGAATGCTGGGGCAGAGTTTTTTGAGATTTATGAAAATAACAGATATGAAATGATTCCGAATTTTGTTACGGTCGATTCCCTCATGCACACATATCATCTGTATTTTGCTTTTCTGTTAAAAAATATTGAGAAAAACAATCTGGCGGACAGTGTGACTGTGCTGAGCAGGCGGATGCTTGACAACAGCACTGTCCAGTATGAGCAGCTAAAAGGCAGTGAGTGGGAGGAAGCGGCAAAACGGAATGTGGCATTTTTTACAGTCGGATTGAAGCTGTTTGATGACAGCGCTGCGGTAAATAGCGCTGTGACGGAAATTGTGGCATATGAGCTCGACAATATCAACAGGGCAGAGGGCATTGCAATGTCGCGGGTCTCCACGGCGTTTGAGGACTACTCACAGTATATTCCACGCGGATATTATGAGGGTGATGAACAGCTGGAGCGGTACTTCAAGGCGATGATGTGGTACGGGAGGATTCATTTTACACAGGAAGAAGAGGATATGGACAGAAGTGCACTTCTGATCACAAAGGCGCTCGCTGACGATGCAGAGGCGTATCGTTTGTGGGAATCAGTCTATGCTGTGACGTCCTTCTTTGCGGGTGCGAGTGACGATCTTGGCGTGTGCGAGTATGCGCCAGTCATGCGTGAGGCATATGGCGACAATTTTGCAGTCAGCGGATTGGCGGGAAATGCGGATGCCTTTTTACAGTTCCACGATGCGACGGCAAAGCTTCCGGCACCGCAGATCAATTCGATACCGATCTGGGAGGGTGAGGAGAACGAGATTCCCGGTTTCCGTTTTATGGGACAGCGTTTTACGATCGACGCGGCAGTGATGCAGCAGTTAATTTATCAAAATGTACAGAGAAACAGCGCGGGAGAAAAGCGTATGCTTCCTGATACGCTGGATGTACCGGCGGCGCTTGGCAGCGATATGGCGCTTGCAATCCTGCAGGAAAATGGTGCAGCAGACTATGAAGGATATACGGAAAATATGGAGAAGCTCAGGGAAGGGCTGGCACAGGACAATCCGACGCTGTGGTCTGCAAGCCTCTATGCGGGCTGGCTCAACACGCTACGACCGCTGCTTGAGGTGAAGGGTGAAGGATATCCCATGTTCATGCAGAATGAGGAGTGGACGAAGAAAGATCTCGAATGTTTTGCCGGAAGCTATGCGGAGCTAAAACATGATACAATATTGTATGCAAAGCAGGTGATCGCGGAGATGGGCGGCGGTCTGGAAGAGGAGCCTGACGACAGGGGATACGTCGAGCCGGAGCCGCTCATGTATGAGCGTTTTGCAGTACTTTCCAGCCAGACAGCAGAGGGGTTGAAAAAGTATGGGATGCTCGCCGCGTCGGACGAGGAGAATTTATCGCGGCTGTGCGGGATTGCAAAGCAGCTGTTGGCAATCTCCAACAAGGAGCTGCAGGACGAAGTTCTGACCGACGAGGAATATGAGTCGATCAGAAGTTATGGTGGTAATATTGAGCATTTCTGGTATGAGGCTGCAAAGGATATGTTTGGTGATGAGTATTTCGCCACACCTGAATATCCTGCGGCGATTGTCGCAGATATCGCGACAGATCCCGACAACGGGTTAGTGCTTGAGGTTGCGACCGGAAATCCGTCTGGGATCTATGTGGTAGTCAGGGTTGATGGCAAGATCAAGGTGGCAAGGGGAAGCGTCTATTCGTTTTATCAGTTCCCGTGGCCTTCTAATGACAGGCTGACAGATACGAAATGGCGCCAGATGATGGGAATCCAGTCAGACGAGAACGGAAACTACAATTATGACAAACCAGTTCAGAGACCAGACTGGACGGCGAGTTATCGATACAAGTATGAATGGGAATAAGAGAAATATCTTTATGGCGCTGGCAGCAGTCAGCGCCGTCATTTTCGTGGCAGGCGTGTGGGAGTATTTTTGCGCTGGAATACCATCTTGGGTGATATGGGAAGATAGTGTTTTTCTGGACGCGTCAGGGAAATATGAAATTGAATTAAAGAACAAGAAAGTCAGCGTAAAATGGGATATAAATGCTGAAAATGACACAGGCGTCATTTGGGATTCTCCGACAGAAGTTAAAGTTCAGAAGGTACTTTCTTGTGATATAGACAACGACAAAACGGATGAGCTGGTTCTCTTGTGCTGGAAGAAGGGACGATATGGGGAACACAAGCCATTCTGGGTGGAAAAGGATGAGGATACCTGGTCACAACATCTTTATGTGTATGAATACAACTCTGAGAAAATCAGTCCCAAATGGATGTCTTCTTACATTGGACAGGATGTTGCAGATATCACTTTCAACGGAAAGGAAGCCCCGTATACGCGACTATGGTTTCGCGCCCCAGATGATCAGATGAGCAGCTGGATGTGGGATTCATGGGGATTTACGAAGGAGGATACGGCGATTTCTTTTATTGCGTTTGGGGATATTGTGGCGCACGAACCGATTTACAGGTATGGTCTGCAAAATGACGAGTCCTTTGGTTTCTTGTTTGAAAATGTGCGGGATAGGATTTCGGACAGTGATGTCGCCATCATTAATCAGGAGACACCACTGACAGATAATCCCGCGATGGTCAGTGATTATCCGCGGTTTGGAACGCCAGTCAATGTAGGCCAGGCGATTGTGGACGCAGGTTTTGATGTAGTCACCTGTGCAACGAATCATTCACTCGACAGAGGTGCGCAGGGAGTCAATTTTACTAAGAGCTTTTTCGACAACAATCAGGTAACGTGTCTTGGGATTCAGACAATGGACGAAAAAGAGGATAAACCATATGTAGTGATTCGGAGAAACAACATCAGCTTCGCATTACTCAACTACACCTATGGCACGAACGGAATCTGTATGCCTGAGGAGAATCTGAATATGGTGCATCTGTTTTCAGACGAAGAAAAGATTGAAATGGATATTATGCAGGCAAAGTCCGAGACGGATTTTGTGATAGTGTTTGCACATTGGGGAACGGAGTATTCGGAGGAGGTAGACGAATTTCAGCGGAAGTGGACACGAGTGTTTTTGGAGAGTGGTGTGGATGTCGTAGTCGGCACGCACCCACATGTACTCCAGCCTTATGAGATGCTTACAGATGACAACGGACACAATATGCTTGTCTATTATTCCCTTGGGAATTATATCAGCGCCCAGCCGGAAAAGAGCTGTGTCAAGGGCGGTATGGCGGAATTTGCCGTGTCACTGACACCAACAGGATATCAGATTACGGAGTATGGTCTGCAGCCCTTGACGATTGTGTGGCAGCAGGGGGGCAAATATACAGTAGTGTTTTAGTAAATAGAAAACTTCCGTGATTTTGGGCTGAAATTGTGTTATATTATTATAGCGAGGATAACAACAATGCTATTAAAAAAGAGAATACCAAAAGATTTTTATAAATTATTCCGCACCAGGAACATGGATGCATATATGATGTTCTTGGCTGCGATCTACGACGAAAACAACGCGGTTTACACAGCACTCGGACTGACAATAGAGGAAGGCCAGGCAATTATCGGGGAGACGATCAGCGGGATGCAGATTGAGTGGATGGAAGACGCTGAGGAAACACAGAATTTGGCGGAAAATACGGCCTTTGAGACATCGGGAACCCCATCTGCAATTCTGAATACACTGATCAGCTGGGGCTGGATCCGGAGTGATTATGACGAACGGCTGAACACCTATATTCTGTCATTCCCAGAGTATAGCCAGCTCTATGTGGAACTTTTTAAAAAATTGCAGAGTGAGGACGACAGCAGGGAGCGCGCGAGTATTCTTTCTATTTACAGTGCTCTTTTTACATATCAGTCAGATCAGGAAAAGAACAACGAAATATTAAAAAGTGCACTTCATACGTCCAAAAATCTGGAGCTGCTGCTGTCCAATATGCAAAATGGCATGCGCACTTATTTTGACGAGCTTTCAAGGAGCAGAAATTTCATAGAAGTACAGCAAGTGCTGGTGAACGAGATCAACAACAGCGACAGTGAGAAGTATGCAATTCTTACGACCACGGACAGTTTTTACCGCTATAAGGAATCCGTAAAGGAGCTGATCAGCGAGATCTTGAATCAGAATGACAGACAAAAACCAGAGCTGATAGATGTTTTGAACCAGAGTGAAAAGAATACAACTGCATATCTGCGCGCGGAAAAGGCAGTAAAGTACAATGAGGAAGCAGATGAGCTTGTGTACAAAATCGAGCGGGAAATTGATTTAATTGAACGCAAATATAACAAGCTTGTGGAGCAGAAGGCGGTCTTTGCAAAGCGTGCACTCGCCAGGATCCAGTACATTTTTCAGGAGGGATCTGCCAAGGAGGATAGCGTACTCCGGCTGATACAAATGATTGATAGGAGCAGCAATCCAGATGCCATATTGGATGAGGTGTGCAGCAAAATCTGTCTGACAGCGCCGTTTAAGATGTTTGATGACAATAGTATGTACAGACGACGCGACAGTTCTGAGAATCGTTTTGAACCCTTGGCGGTTCAGAAAAAAGAGGAGGCAGACAAGGCAGAGATCACCGATTTTGTGCCAAAGCCGCTGTACACGAAAAAGCAGTTGAAGGCATTCTGTGACAGGAATATGAAAGACGGTGTGTTCCAGACCACTGATGACACGGTGCAGTCCGTGGAGGATTTGGAGAAAATGATATTTTTGTGGCAGGAGACGGTAGGAAAACAGACAAAGCAGGACATCGTGATGCTCGGAGGGGAACTTCGCAATGAGGAAGGTTTTGCATTTACGGAGTTGTGCATTGACCTAAAGGACGGAGGATTGGATGATTAGATATATAGAGGAGCTGTCTCCCAGTGAGGCGGCGGGGATCAAAAAGACGATACAGGATCTGTTCCGGCAGACCTGTATTTTGCAGGTAAAATGTGATCCGGTGACGCTGGTGCAGCGGGACAATCCGCGATACCGCATCTGCGCAAACCACCGGGAGTTTATCGCAGATTATCTGTCAGTGCTTGACTGCGAACTGGTGCATGACCCGCATGAGCACATTTTCCGCATAAAAGGCGAGGGAATGCCGACAGACAGAATGACACTGACCGGCACGCGTATCCTGCTCATTCTCAAAGTGATCTACAGGGATAAGATTATGGGGGAAGGCTTGAATGCGACCGTTACAAGTCTCGAGGAAATCAGGGAAGTCGGCAGCAGCACGAACCTGCTTGCGCGAAAGCTCACCGTGCAGGAATGGCAGGACGCATTGACGATGCTGAAAACACATCAGATCATAGAGCTTCCGGGGGCAATCGGCAGCCTCGAGGATGATTCACCGATTTACATATACAGCACGATTAACATTTTCTGTTCATCAGTGGATATTAATGAGTTGGTGAAAAATTATGCGGAAACAACGGAAGATGCAGAGGAGTATACAAGTGAAGAAAGCAAAGAAAATATTTACGAGAATGTGTCTGAATAACTGGGGTGGAATCACGCATCAGGTGCTGACTTTTCATGAGTATGTCAATCTGTTCAGTGGAATGAGCGGATCGGGAAAGTCAACGGTGATGGACGCGATACAAGTAATCTTGTATGGAAGCATTTCGTCTAGTTTTTTGAATAAGGCGGCGGACGATGCCAAGAATAAGAGGAGTGTCCTGAGTTATCTTAAGGGGGAGCAGAAAGACGGCACTGCTAACCGCGGCGGGAGTGATTTCTGCTCGACCATTGTACTTGAAATCGAGGACACAGGAAGTCATCTGACCAGCTGTGCAGGTCTGGCTTTTGAAGTAAGGAAAAATGACACTGAGATCAAGAAAATGATGTACTTCAGCCATTCGGGAAAGATACCAGAGGCGGGGTATCTTACAGAAGAAGGGTATCCATATACGAATCAGGAAATTAGAAAGCTTGTGGAGGAGCGTGCTGCCAGTGCCGAAAACAGGGGAAAGGACATCAACCGTATCTATCCGTCAAAGGAGGCGTACACCAATGCACTTTATGATGTCCTGTTGGGATACATAGACGGCAAGCGTTTTACCGTGATGGAAAAGAGCGCGATCGCACTCAAAATGACGGACGGCACAGGACAGTTTATCAAGGATTACATGTTTCCGAAAAACGATGGGGATATCATCGGCAAGATCAGCGAGCAGCTTGGTTCCTATCGCGATATTCAGGAAAAAATCAAGGACATGCGTCACAGAATTGAGCTCTTGACCGAAGTGCAGGAGGCAGGGAAGAGGAAACTTGCAGTCAGTACCGATATCATTCAGTCGAGGGCGATGATACGATGCACGGAAATATTGGAGCTTCAGGACAAGATTGCTGCAGACGAGGATGGAATCCGAACGGCTGCGGATGAATTGAGACGTTTGGAGGCGGATAAGGTAAGGCTTGACGAGGAGATGGAGGACATTGAGAGGGAACTGATTCAGGTTTTAGCGGATCTGCAGTCGAGCGATCTGGGAGTAAAGGAGAGTCAGCTCGGGGAGCTTGTGACAATACAGAAAATGTATGCGGCGGACAGTGAACAGTGGAGGAAAGTCACGCAAGGGCTGAGAAAATGGGAGGAAGATACAGTCATTACAGATTATGTCAGCAATCCTATGCTCAACAAAATCCAAGATTTCTGCAAGGGTAAGGTGGATGCAGAATTATGCGAAAGTCTTAGGAAGAGCATACAGAATACACGCGAAAATATTGATGAAGTGCTTGAGGAGTATAATGAGCAGCGCCGTGAGCTCGAAAAAGAAATCAAAGAATTGAGTCGTCTGGTAGATGATCTGCAGAATGACAGAAAACCGTATCCGGCAGCATTGAAAGAGGCGAGGGCGGCGTTGGAGCGCAGGCTGACGGACAGTTACGGGCGTGCGATTAAAGTGAATATTCTTGCGGATTTGTTCAATGTGGAAGATGCGGAGTGGAAGGACGCCATCGAGGGCAGAATGGGCAGATTAAAGCTGTCGCTTGTGACAGAGCCAAAATATGCCCATGATGCAGCAAAGCTTTTTCGGGAGATGAAAAAGTATGAGGAAATTGACCTGATCAATACAGATGCTATTGCAAAGTCGAACAGTTCTGTCGATGACAACTCCCTCTATGAGGCGGTACAGACGGAGATTCCATACATTGACACATGCCTGAAACGGTATCTGGGGCGAATCCAGAAATGTCATACGGTTGAGGAATTAGAGCGCGTTCGTGACGGTGTCACGCCAGACTGTTATTCTTACAGTAACTTTATCTTCCGCCATCTCCGCAAAAATGATTATGAGAAATACGCGTGTATTGGGACAAAGGTATCAAAGGCAAAACTTGCAGAATACCAAGAGAATCTGCTAAGACAGGAGACAGAGTGTGCAGAACTGCGGCGGTTGATCGAGCGACTGAAGGCGGCAGCAGGCTTTGAAAATCTGGACAATGACGAAGAGTATTTCGTGCGATTATCTCGGGCAGGGAAAGATCTGGACAAGGTTACAGGAAATATCGTGAAACTCCAGCAGGATATTGCAAGACTCAAAGAAGGGGAATACAAGGAGCTTCAGGAGAGAAAGGACAGACTCGAAGAGAAAAAGAAAGAGAAGAAAATACAGCAGAATCAAAACCGGAACCTTACAAATGAGCGCACCAGAATGATGAGTCAAAAAGAAGGTGAGCGAAACAGGCTTCGAACGGATTTGGAAGAAAAGCGTATCGGTTACAAGACAGACGCTCAGATTGAGGCGGAGATTACAGAGCAGCTAAAGACGCGTTCTGGTCAGGTTATCCGCAACAAGCTTTTTGCACAGATCAGCAGTCTTGAGGAGAAGGAACAGGAGGAGACAGAGACGCTCCAGAATACTAGAAACCGTTTTAACAGGGAATATCCATCGGTTGGATTTAACGGCGCGGAAAAGGACAATACTGTATATGACCGTCTGCTGCAGGATTATCAAAATGACTATGAGCCAAAGTATGAGAGTGAGTTTGAACGGCAGTGCAATCTCATATACAAGAGTCTGCGTGAGAATGTGATTGCTACGATTCATGGCGACATTAAAGCCGCAAAGCGGCACACGCATGACATTAACCGTCTGCTTCGAAAGACAAATTTTGCAGACAGCACCTATCAGATCAAGATTGAACCGGCGCGTGATGAGAAAGGTCAGTTTTATGAGATGCTGACAGCGCCGGAGCTCGACAGTAAAAATGTCGGTGCGGATGTGGTCGAGGGGCAGTTGAGTCTTGGCGAGGACGAGTTTTATCAGAAATACGAGCAGAAAATAAAGCTCTTGACCGACAAATTTATGCCAATCCGCGAGGAGGACGGCAGAGTCAGGGAACAGCGCTTACGGGACATGGAAGAGTTTGCAGATTACCGAAACTATCTGTCTTTTAGTATGTATGAGCAGGTGACGGACGAGAATGGAGAGGTTATCCGCGAAAATTACGTGGATGAGATGGCGGGGCGGGATTCCGGCGGAGAGGGGCAAAACCCGAAGTATGTGGCGCTGCTTGCAGGTTTTGCCATGCTCTATCATTCGCAGAGCAACAGGGATTCCAAGATTAAACTGGTGCTTTTAGATGAGGCATTTTCCAAGATGGATCAGGAGCGCAGCGCAGTCTGCTTGAAATATGCGCGGAAGATGGATTTGCAGCTGATTGTCTGCGTGCCCGACGAGCGCCTGCAGTCATTGATTCAAAATGTCGACTGTGTATATGGTTTTCGCAGATTCCAGAATCAGATATCAATGATGCATATTGACAAAGGGAATTATCTCAGGATGCTGGAGGGGGAAGAAGGTGAGGAAGAAGTATGGAACAAATGACACAGATGTCACTTTTTGACAGAGAGATGCCGCAGCCGCTGGCGGCGAAACTGCGGCCGCAGAGCTTGGAGGAATACGCAGGGCAGACGCATTTACTGGGAAAGGGAAAGGTACTTCGCCGGCTGATTGAGAGTGATCAGGTGTCATCCATGATTTTCTGGGGACCGCCTGGGGTGGGCAAGACGACACTTGCCCGGATCATTGCAGGCAGAACGAAATCCGTATTTATTGATTTCTCAGCAGTGACAAGCGGGATCAAGGAGATCCGCACCGTTATGGAACAGGCAGAGCAAAACCGTCGTTTTGGGGAGCGGACGATTGTGTTTGTCGATGAGATTCACAGGTTTAATAAGGCACAGCAGGATGCATTTCTGCCATTTGTGGAGAAGGGAAGTATTATTTTAATCGGGGCTACCACGGAGAATCCGTCATTCGAAATCAACAGCGCTCTTTTGTCAAGATGCAAGGTTTTTGTGCTGCACGCGCTCACAACGGAGGAGTTGATCGGACTGCTGAATCGCGCACTGAAAGACAACAGAGGTTTTGGGATGCAGCAGGTCAGTATCTCGGATGATATGATTCAGGCAATTGCGAA
The DNA here is from genome assembly GCA_947175175.1 of uncultured Lachnospiraceae bacterium. Lineage (GTDB taxonomy): Bacteria > Bacillota > Clostridia > Lachnospirales > Lachnospiraceae > COE1. The sequence goes on along the minus strand of CAMWLV010000037.1, from coordinate 6,179 downwards.
TTTTGCCAACGGAGATGCGCGAAATGCGCTGTCAACATTGGAGATGGTTGTCCTTAACGGTGAGATTGATGAGAGCGGTGGAGTCACAGTCACAGAGGAGACATTGGAACAGTGTACCTCCAAAAAGTCGCTGTTGTATGACAAGAAAGGGGAAGAGCACTATAATCTAATCTCGGCGCTCCACAAGTCCATGCGGAATTCGGATCCGGATGCGGCGGTATACTGGCTTGCGCGTATGCTGGAAGCCGGGGAAGATCCGCTGTATGTTGCGCGGAGGGTGACGCGTTTTGCGAGTGAGGATATCGGACTTGCCGACCCACAGGCACTACAGATCGCGGTAGCGGCGTATCAGGCGTGTCATTTTATCGGAATGCCGGAGTGCACTGTGCATCTGACACAGGCAGTGGTCTACATGTCGCTTGCGCCAAAGTCCAATGCGCTTTACATGGCATATGAACATGCAAAGATTGATGCCATAGAGCAGCTTGCAGAACCTGTACCGCTTGTGATCCGCAATGCTGTCACAGAGCTGATGGGGGAGCTGGATTACGGAAAAGGTTACCAGTATGCCCATGATACGGAGGAGAAACTTACCAACATGCAGTGCCTGCCGGACACGCTTTTAGAAAGGGAGTACTATCAGCCAACCAGTCAAGGCAGAGAAACAGAATATAAAAAAAGGCTGGAGCAGGTCAAGGAGTGGAGAAGACGACATTAAGGGATAGTTCCTAAAAGAAAGGAAATGCTATGCTGAAAATTTGGTATTATGGTGGAACAGAGTACATGGAGGATGCACCGTCCTATTTTGACAATGTATATGAAGATGAGTGGATCGAGGACACTCTCGTAAAAGAAATGATAAAGGATGTAGACAAATCCACAGTGATTAGTGCACATGTGATAGAGAGTCCGATTTTTGGGGCGATTACACCCCAGGGGCTGTCTGGTGGCGTAAAAGTTTTGATTTTAATGCTGAAGGATGACTCTTTTATCTATAATATGTCAAATTGTGGAAACAGCTGTGCAAAGTGGATTCTGAAAATAGCAGAGCAAAAAGATTTGACAGTGTACTTGCAGCACATTCTCCGCTTTGAGGGGGATTTTGAGATTCAGATTATGAATACAGGCAAAATTGTGCATAATCCGCAGGAGTATGTGCCAGCATTGCTGGAAGCGGAGGAGACAATGCGATGAAAGGCAGTTATCATTTTAGGGTAAAGAGCAAGAAGGTTTTGTTTGAGTTTACTATAAGAAGGAATATTACTATCATCAAAGGGGATAGTGCTACTGGAAAAACAACACTTTTACATATGTTGTACGAATATCTGAGGGTAGGTAGAGAATCAGGATATTCCGTCACGGCGGATGTAAAGTATTATGTATATCTGAGAAGGGAAGTTGGGCGTGACTGGCAGGACGCTCTTTTTCCATTGGAGCATACAATTATATTTATTGAGGAAAACAACAACTTTGTCTTTTCAGAGGAGTTTGCAGAATTTGTGAGGAATTCAGATAATTATTTTGTGCTGGTCAACCGGGCTCCGTTTAAGATGCTTCCCTACAGTATTCATGAAATATATGAGATTGTGACACATGGACAGAGGGCGGATATGAAAGAATCGTATCATGTATTAAGGGAGATTTACAGCAATTATCCTATGATAGGAAGCAATAGAATACAGACCATACTTACGGAAGATAGTAACGCGGGGTATCAGTTCTTTTCACATATCTTTGAAAATAGTATGGTGTACAGCGCATCAGGGAACAGCAATGTAATCCGCTGGCTGCGGAATATGGAAGAGAAGGATGTGCTGATTATTGTGGATGGAGCGGCATTTGGCGCGATGGTGGAGGAATGTATGGAATTTATCCAATCGCAGTCGTGGTGCAGGATTTCCATATGGCTTCCAGAATCGTTTGAGTATCTGATTTTGCGATCAGGACTGGTTCAGGCAAAAAAATTGTCAGATATACTGGAAAATACATCGGATTATGTGGAGAGCAGTCAATTTGAAAGCTGGGAGAGATATTTTACAGAGTTGCTCACAACATTAACGGAGGGAACTATATATCAGTACATGAAACGCTCTTTGAATAAACTTTATTTACAGGAGAAGAATATTGGAAAGATAGTAGAGCAGTTTCCAGAGGTGATCAGGTATTTTATATAGAGGCAATTTACATGTCGACTTAGAAAGGGATTTTTACGAGGTAATTTGTTATCGTGTATTTTACAGGCAAAATTCCATGCAGAAAGGCGGTGTTGATAGATTTGCAACAGAAGGAAAGATATTTAACAGAACATGGGGAATCAGGGGCGATGAGGCGGCTCATAGCCATTTTTGAAAAGAAAGAGGATTTTGAAAAGGCAGATATCTGGAAGGAGTTCTTTTTATCGGAGGATTTTTTGCGGGAACAGTGTTCTGAGGGTTTTGTCAATAGCATGTTACAGTATCTGTCAAGTTGGCAGCAACAGGAGAACGCTATCAAATATTTTTTCCACAATTCTAGAGATACCCGTTATCTCAGAGATGCCGTTCGAAGGGAGAGATGTCTGCCAGTGGGGTTTCTCACGGAACTTGCCATAGCGTATGCTTTAAGACCAGAACAGGGACAGAATGTCGCAAGTACATCGGACATTTTTGGGGCAAGGGAAGCAATTGCAGAAAGATGGGACATTGAGATGGATCAGATGGAGTATCCACCAATACACATTTTAAATAAGCCGGATTGTGTTGTGCGTATGCGGGCGTTTGCCGATTATCTGCAATTAAGGCATATGAATGCGAGAAATGAGATTTGTCCAGGCAATAGGGAAATTTGGTCAAAAATATTGCTGCATGGACAGGCAAGATGCCTATATGAACAGAATACCAGAGAAGGACATTTGTATGAAGAGCATCGGGGAGAATGTCTGATTACATTGTTTACATTTTGGATTCGGAATGAAAAGGTGCCGAAATGTGTTTTGGAATGTATGTATCAGGAATATAACCTGAAAAATGTGGAGCATTCCATGAACAGGAAGCTGTATGCGCCGTTAAAACAGGAAATTCTCAGGCAGTATCCCGATATTGAGAATATGCTGTACGAGGACGGCGCCAGAACACAGAAAATCGCGGATTGCTTTCGGGAACTGGCGAAAATCATTTCGGATAACCATTCCAACTATGACAAGTGTATTTATGAGGAAACGGATGCGATCAAAGAGCGTATACAGACTTTTTTGGCGAGTTCCGGATGGCAGGAACTTCAATATGACATGGAATTGTTTGATAAAATTTTTGCCCAGATCTGTTGCAGACGTGTCATGCCAGTGTCGCTTTCGGAAAGGCTGATAGCGTTTTACTCCCAAGAGGAGCAATGGGGAGCGGAGGACAGGGCGAGGCAGCTTATATTGGAGGGACTGATACCGTCGCTGGGATTTTACCGCAGGATAAGGGAGATTGAGGGACTCCCGGTTGCGCTGGATAAGGCAGGAGTGGGGGATATTGGCGATAACAATCTTGATTTCTGGCAGTATTACCTGACATGGGGCTTTGGTCTGCGAGATGCCTGTGCGGAAGATGTGAGACGTTCTCACAAATACGACCGGGATCAGCGGGGATATCTGCCCGCTTATATGGAACGCACTTATTATCCTTCTTTGGCATGGCAGAAATGCTTTACTGGATTTGATGAGACGACAAAGGAAATCAGCAATCCAGTCAGCGTGGAATGGTACCTTCCCGACAAGCGGACGCTCAGGGTGGAGTTTCATCTGCACTATGTCCTTTACTGGATCGATGGTGAGCAGGTATACGGATCAAAATATGCGTTTGATGATCTTGTGAAGCTTTCTGCATCATTGGAAAAACCAGAGTTATTTTTCTGTCTGTTAGCTATTACTTTTATAGAAGGAAAGGAGTGTGACAACGCAGTCCGCATTGTTCAAAAGTGGCTGCAAAAAACGCCGATATATCCGCAGACGATTCCTGATATTGCGCGCTTGTTGGTAAAGCGTTGCCGCAGAAGGCAGGCGGAAGGCAGGAAAACTTGCGGTGTCTATTATATGGAGCAGGATCAGCTTTGCATTCGGGCGGTGGTGACAGAGGAAAAGGCGGTATTTTATTATCTGAGAGATTTTGTCTGGCAGGAATTTCATGATGTAGCAGCAGCCGACAGTGCTTGTGGGGAGCAGACTAAGCGATTGGTTATGGAGTTTTTGCAGGGATTAAAGCAGCCATTACCTGTTTCGCTTGGTAAGGTTTCTCTGGAGGGTATGGAATCAAAGGAAAAGGCGGAACAGATTATGGAGCTGCTAGGGCAGAATGAAAATTGCAGTAGTTCTTTAACGGAAACATACTGTGTGCTGCGCTATGGAGGGCAGAGGAAAAGCGAGCGCGTATTGTACTGTGCGATGAATCCATTTGGGGCAGATCTGACACAGCGCAATGAGCAGATTGCCAAACAGTATGCATATTCGTATCAGGAGCTTGATAAAAAGGTAAAGGAGAAGCACCGTATTGTCGGATTTCTGGGGTGGGGGGACTCCTATACGCCTAAGGAGATCTGCGAGCCAAAGCCCTTTGCGGTTGGAGAAAGCGGTATATATTATTACTATAAATCATTCCGCATGTGCCGCAGGGATAATCTGGCAGGGCTTCTTCCGGAGATGTTTGAATTATGTAATGTAACGGAGGTGGAGCGTTTTCGGGGGTATTTGAGTATTTCGCGGATTGACAGGCACTTGGAATATTGTTATGGGGAGAAGGAGCTGCAGGAGTCGATCCATAGTCTGGGAAAAACAGGTGCTGATCATTTGTCAGTGTTTACAGAGACGGAGATTTTGAAGGGACTGGCTTCGTGGTTTGACAAACTGCTTGTAATGCATGGGACAGGAGTGCAGTGGATACACTTTGTGTTTCGGTATCAGACGGATGAGGTCTATGCTTTGGAGGCTGAGAATCGAACCCACAATTATGATACTGGTACTTTTACTGAGAGACAGATGTTTGCTGATGAGGTGTTTGTTTGGAAGAATGTTCGCAGTTGGACAGATGTTTTTAAGCAGTTGAAAAATATGCTTGTATGGTATCTGGAAAACGGAACTTATGGATATCGGTTAAATTCCGCGCGCCGGATAGATATCGCCTGTTGGATTGAAATGGAACAGGTAATGGAGGAAACAGTATTGATAAAAACAGAGTTTGGAATCATTGATTGTTTTGACGAAACAAAAGATTATGGAGTGTATGAGCCAGAACGGTATCATTGCGTTTCTATAGATGATGACCGCTATATTGATGACTGGTGGGATCGGCTTGTGATGATGAAAACGTATTTTCATCGTTTCAGCCGTCCCGAGATGGGGCTGGCAAGATTTGGCGTTACCCTGATTCCGCCAGAATCGCTGACCGCTTTTCAGGATATTGTCTTGTCAGACCATAGGATCAATGAAGACGAGCAGTTGGTATTGCTTGCACAGCTGATCCAGAAGGCGATTCAGGAAGAGAAGTATATGATCCATTTTGGAGTGTGAGTGGTTTCGAATGAAAATGCACTTTGGGTTACAAAGTGCATTTTTCCATTCGAATAATTCGTTGGATACTTTTTTCAGACAGGTAATAACATTCTGCCAGTTCGCGGACAGTTTTGCCGGACAGAAAGTCTTGGTAGATCAATCGGTTTCTGTTTCGCAGTTCACATTTGTATGCGGTCTTTGTACCCCACTCCTGTCTGTGTTCCGGTTTTCTTGGAATGTATATGCTGGTTCCGTCAACATACTGTTGTATCAGTTCTATTATCTCAGTGGGCAGAATTTCTTCTGCTCGAATATAGCCCATGTCTGCCTCCTAAATTCATATTTTATTAGGAAAAGCATTGGCTATAACAATTGTATTATTTTATTGCAATAGCCAGTGCTATGCAGTCATAACATATCGTTTCATATAGTAAAGCCCCTTTCTGAATTACAATGGTATGTTAATTTGTTTCCTTTTTTATTTTAACACAGCCGTATGTAGAATGCTACTTATTTATTTTTCTGCAACAGTTCGCGATGGTTCGGTGATATAAAGGTGAACAGCTGGGTGAAGACACTGATAGAGACTGGTGCAATATGGATTTGGTTGTTGTTATGCTTAGGAACTGTTCAGAAATTACTTGTGACAAGGACGCCGTATAAATGTCCAGCT